>QMTU01000026.1 GCA_003663585.1 Thermoplasmata archaeon | reverse complement strand
TTCCTAGAGGTTAAATACTTAGTGAAGAAGCATAGAAATGGGAGTATCCTAAAACATAAGCCTCCGTGATTTCAATTTTAAATGTAATAAATTAGTAACCTTAAAAAGAGTGTCCCTAGTTTTTGGTAATTGTACGTGTGTCAATATAAGTATAACACTCAAAGTGTTCTTTTAGACTAGGTGATTCGATGACAAAGAAATGGATATACATGTTTGAAGAGGGAAATGCTCAGATGAGGAACCTCTTAGGAGGTAAGGGTGCAGGACTTGCAGAGATGGCTAGAATAGGTCTTCCGGTACCTCCTGGCTTTACAATAACGACAGAGGCTTGTAAGGAGTACTATGCCAAGGGACGTCAGTTTCCAGAGGGTCTAGAAGAACAGGTTAGAGAGTACATGAAGAGGTTAGAGGAAAAGACTGGAAAGAAATTCGGCGATCCAAACAATCCTCTTTTAGTATCTGTAAGATCTGGTGCCCCAATATCAATGCCTGGAATGATGGACACAATTCTAAACTTGGGACTCAATGATCAGACTGTAGAGGGGCTCGCAAGGCTTACGAGCAACCCAAGGTTTGCATATGACAGCTATAGACGTTTTATACAGATGTTTTCGGACATTGTCCTTAAGGTTCCGAGAGAGGAGTTTGAGAAGATCCTTGAGAAGTACAAGAAGATTGAAGGAGTAAAGTACGACGCAGAGCTAAGCGTTGAGGCACTGAAGAAGATCGTTGAGGAATATAAGGAACTTGTAAAGAAGCATACAGGTAGAGACTTCCCACAAGATCCCTGGGAACAGCTCTACATGGCAATAAGAGCAGTATTTGAGTCCTGGAATAACCCAAGAGCCATAGTCTATAGAAGATATAACAACATACCTGATGATCTCGGTACGGCGGTAAACATTCAGACTATGGTCTTCGGAAATATGGGCTGGGATTCAGGCACTGGAGTGGCCTTTACTAGAAACCCAAGCACAGGAGAAAAGAAACTATATGGAGAGTATCTACCAAATGCGCAGGGTGAGGACGTTGTTGCAGGAATAAGAACACCAAAGAAGATAGAGGAGATGAAAGAAGAGTTCCCAGAGATATATGAACAGCTTGTGAAGGTGGCAGAGCTTTTAGAGAAGCACTTCAAGGATATGCAGGATATAGAGTTCACTGTAGAACGCGGAAAGCTGTACCTACTACAGACTAGAACTGGGAAGAGGACTCCAAAAGCAGCCGTTAAGATCGCTGTGGACATGGTAAAGGAGGGACTAATATCAAAGGAAGAAGCCATAATGCGCGTGACCCCAGAACAGCTCGAGAAGCTACTTCATAAGCAAGTAGATCCCAACGCCCCCAAGAAACTCATAGCAAGAGGCCTCCCTGCATCACCAGGAGCTGCTGTGGGTAAGGTAGTATTTAGTCCCGACGAGGCTGCAGAGCTTGGAGCAAAGGGAGAGTCAGTAATACTTGTTAGGCCAGAGACGACACCAGAGGATGTTCATGGAATGTATGCATCTAAGGGAATACTTACGAGCCGTGGAGGAATGACTAGCCATGCTGCTGTTGTTGCACGTGGTGCAGGAATACCAGCAGTCGTTGGCTGTGAGGCAATAGAAATAGACCTAGAAAAGGAGGAGTTCCGTGTAGGAGACATCGTAGTAAAGAAAGGCGATGTAATAACCATAGATGGAGGTACTGGAGAGGTATTTCTCGGCAAGGTTCCTCTAATAGAGCCTAAGATCTCCGGAGAGGTCTATGAGCTGCTCTCATGGGCGGATGAGATAAGGGTCATTGGAGTAAGAGCTAATGCTGACACTCCAGAGGATGCCAAGAGGGCACTTGAGTATGGAGCTGAGGGTATAGGACTTGCTAGAACAGAGCATATGTTCCTTGGACCAGAGCGCGTTAAGATAGTACGTGAGATGGTTCTTGCAAGAACTCCTGAGGAGCGCAAGAAGGCCTTAGAGAAACTAATACCGCTACAGAAGGAGGACTTCAAGGAGCTTCTAAAGGTTATGGATGGAAAGCCTGTGATAATAAGGCTGCTGGATCCACCACTTCATGAGTTCCTTCCAAGATATGAGCAGCTTATCAAGGAGATCTATGACCTTATGTACAAGCTTCGGGATGCTAAAGACACCACTGAAGCTGCGAGGATTCTTGATGACCTCGAGGAGAGAAGAAAACTTCTGAGAAGGCTTGAGGAGCTTCGCGAGGCAAACCCAATGCTTGGTTTGCGTGTCTGTAGGCTGGGGATAGTGTTCCCAGAGATCTACGAGGCGCAGATAAGGGCGATGTTCATGGCAGTTGCAGAGCTCCTTAAGGAAGGCTATAACCCGAAGCTTGAGATAATGATACCAGGTACTATAGACAAAAGAGAGCTTATGGCCATAAAGGAGACATCTGAGAAAGTTCGTGAGGAAATCGAGAAGGAATATGGAGTCAAGATAAGCTATATGTATGGAACGATGATTGAAATGCCTAGAGCAGCACTGCTAGCGGATCAAATAGCGGAAGTTGCAGAGTTCTTCTCATTTGGTACGAATGATCTCACCCAGACTACGCTAGGAATAAGCAGAGATGACGCACAGAAGAGCTTCCTTGGAGTCTACGTTAAGAAGAAGATACTTCCAGTGGATCCATTTAAGACAATAGACAAAGAGGGACTTGGTAGACTCATTAAGCAGGCCATAGAGCTAGGAAGAAAGACTAGGCCAGATCTAGAGATTGGTGTATGTGGAGAACACGGAGGAGATCCCGAGAGCATAGAGTTCTTTACCAGCGTTGGAGTAGATTACGTATCAGCGTCTCCATATAGGGTGCCCATAGCAAGGCTCGCTGCAGCTCAGGCTGCAATAAAGCTTGGCCTTAAAAAGTCAAAGGAGAACTAATCTTTAGTGCTTTTTCTTATTTTTAAATTTTGGTATGAGGAGCCTTTATCTAGGAGATTTTAGGGATTTTAGACCTTAATCGAAATTCTTTTTAAGTTGTTGTATTGTAATAAGTCCGTAAGAGTGCTGAGTTTATTATGTAAAGAACGAAGTGTAGTTGTTATTATGTCAGCACTGTGATTTTAATAGCAATCTTGCATCATCTGCGTGGAAGTATTAATGAGACTTTAAGCAGCAATACTTCCCAGCGATGGTGATAGGGATGACAGATATAATCAACGAGCTTAGAGAAATTACTAGGAATCTCCTTGACAGAGCTCAAAAAAGCTATCAGAGAAGAATGATAGTTCTTTTAGGAAAAAACGCAAAGGAATATGCAATAGCAGTAATACAAGAGGCTCTTTTTTATTTTAGAAATGTTCTTGGGAAAGAGCCAAGAGCTTGGTTTTTCTCAGATGATCCTGAGTGGCCTATAGGACCAATAACTCCCATGAAGGAAGCAACAAAAGCATTAGGTACTACAGCGGACATTATGCTTCTAGATTTTAGGGGAGGGTTTTTCCCGAATGACTTAGGAAGACTAGGAGGGGTTGTACAGGGCGGTGGCCTATACGTTCTTGTTGGAGATCATCCTAACGAATGGAGACTTAAGAAATATCATGAGAAGATACTAGCCTATCCATATAAGCTTGAGGACATGGACAACTACTTTATGGAGAGATTCATAAGAAAGCTCTATGATCACAAGGGAATAACAATAGTTGTTGACGGAGAGATCATAAAGAGGGACACGTTAAAGGGAAAAAGAAAGAAGAACAAAGAAATAAAAATACCAAAAAACTCAGAAAGAGTATTTAATAAGAAATTTTATAAGAAATGCCTTACTCAAGATCAGGTTAACGCCCTGAACATGCTAGAGAAAGTGTTCAAGGATGAGAGTAAGATTCAAATAATGATCGCAGATAGAGGGCGTGGAAAGTCCTCAGTCCTTGGGATATTCCTTGCAGCATATATTCATCACAGTAAAAGAAAGGTGAGAGTAGTACTTACGGCACCCCACCCTGAGAACGTCTTGGAGGTATTTAGATTTGCCAAGGAGATGCTTGAAGAGCATGGTCATAAGGTAAGAACGGTAAAGAACAATGATGGACTAATTATTAGTATAGAGTGTTCTAAGGGGAGCATATCATATTATAAGCCCCTTCAGGCATCTAGTAAAAGAGGAGACATATTTGTGGTTGATGAAGCAGCATCCTTACAAGTTCCAATGCTAATGAAAATCCTGAAAAAGGCCCCAAAGGTAGTGTATTCTTCAACAATACATGGATATGAAGGTGCGGGAAGAGGTTTCTCAATAAGGTTTATGGGAAATCTTAAGGAAAAGGGTCTAAAATTTGACATAATAGAGATGCATGAGCCAATAAGATACTCTAATGACGATCCTGTAGAAAGATTTCTGTTTGACGTCCTTCTTCTAGATGCGGAACCTGAAGAGGTAGATGTGCAAGATCTAAACAAACTTGAGCTATACATCCCTCCTAAGCATGAGTTTGTGAAGAATGAAAAGCTTTTAAGGGAATACTTCAGCATATTTGTCCTAGCCCATTACAGAAACAATCCTAATGATCTCGCTCTCCTGCTGGACACGCCAAATCATTATCCTGCAATGCTTCTTTATGATGGTAAAGTCGTCTGTTCAATGCAGATATCAATAGAAGGAGATGCCCTAGAAATAGCTGAGGACATGCTTCGTGGAGAGAAAATTAATGGGCATATGATCCCTGATAGAATGGTAAAGTACTACAGGTATAAGGAGTTCGCGAAGTTCAAAGGAATACGCGTGGTAAGAATAGCCGTACATCCTAAGAATATGAATCGGGGGATAGGATCAAAGGCTCTTAGAATGATTGAAGAGAGATTTAAGAATGATGTGGACTGGATTGGCTCTGGATTTGGTGCTACTCATAGGCTACTGAACTTCTGGATAAAAAATGGCTATAAGCCCATACATATGGCCCCAGTAAGGAACGAGGTAAGTGGTGAGTACTCCGTTATAGTTATAAAACCTCTTAAGAGCTATGTACGTGAATACGTCGAGACAGCCTGTAATGAATTCATAATCAGGGTATTTGAAAGCCTAGAGGATACATACAGGGATCTCGAGATACCTATTATTAGGCTCCTTGCTAAAGTACACACGCTCAAGTGGAGGGCAAGATTTACATCAAAGCAAAAGGAAAGAGCGTGGGCCTACGCCTTTGGTCCCCTTACTTACGAGGTTGCTAGGGACATTGCTAGGGAGTTAACACTTACGTATTTCTTGGACAGCGATAGGCGTGTTGAGCTCAGTGGTAGAGAGGAGAAGATACTTATAATGAAAGTCCTACAGTGTTGGCCTGTTAATGATATTGCGAGATATTTCAGATTAAGTCCGACTACGATACTCATAGAAATAAAGGACATTATGAAGAAGTTGGTGAGTGCTTATGAAGAAGTTAAAGTTTGACGACAAATACCTTGGAAGGATACTTTCAGGTCACAAGACAACCACGCTTAGACTTGGAAGAAAGGAGGAATACTCTCCTGGAGATATAGTAGAAGTTTACGTTGGTGATAACTTTATAGGACTCGCAAAGATAAAGGATGTAAGGTATGTAAAGTGGAATGAGCTTACAGATGAGGAGATCATAAAAGACGGTTTTTCGTCAAAGAATGAACTAAAGAGGGATCTTATCCAATACTATGGTAACTTTTCGGATGACGCAGAGTTTACCTTAATAGAATTTGAGCTCATATGAAATAATTTAGGCATTTTTATAGTCTTTTGGACATATTTTAAGATACTGCTTGAGAAGTATATCTTAAGAGCTGGTGGTAAATGTGCATCATGAGATAAAGCTTATGAGCGGAAATGAAGCCATAGCTAGGGGCCTTCTAGAGGCTGGCATTAATGTAGTTGCAGGGTATCCGGGTACTCCATCATCAGAGGTTATAGACACACTTCTTCGAGAGTATAAAGAGTACTTAGACAAAGTGTACGTGGAGTGGAGCGTTAATGAGAAGGTGGCTGCTGAGCTAGCTATAGCAGCTGCTTGGTCTGGTTTAAGAGCTGCTGCAACTATGAAAATGTCCGGAATGAACGTTGCATCTGATTCATTTCTTTCAGCAGTGTATAGTGGAGTGACTGGAGGTCTAGTATTTTATGTTGCAGATGATCCTGGAGTGTACGCTGGCATGGTAGAGCAGGATACTAGACATTATGCTGTAATGGCACCATGTCCTGTAATAGAGCCTAGAACGCCATCAGAAGCAAAGAAGTTTGTCTTACTTGCCTTTGACATCTCAGAGAAGTTTAAAATACCTATAATACTACGAGGAACAACAGTGCTTGCTCATTCTGAAGAGCCTGTCCTTCTCGGAGAAATAAAGCTAAAATCTAGGGAGCCCATATTTGAAAAGGACATAACAAGGTATACAAAGGCTGGGAGAAAGATTGTTCTAGAGCAACATAAGGAGGTGCTTGAAAAGATTGAAAAGATTAAGGAGGAGATTCTTAAAGAAGGTTATTATGACACTTTTGGTGAGGAAAATGCTGATCTATTAGTCATAACTGCAGGAAATGCCTCAAATTATGTTATAGATCTTGTGAAAGAAATCAGCGGTATAAAAGTTCTTAGATTGTGGATGCCTTGGCCTATTCCTGAAGAGCTAATAAGAAATCACATAGAGAGCGTCTCAAAGATCCTTGTTGTAGAGGAAATCGATCCTATCATTGAGAAAGAAGTGAGATGCATCCTTCAAGAGTTAGGGTCAAGAGTTAAGGTTTATGGGAAGCTATTTGGGGGACCTATACCGCAGTATGATGAGATGAGCCAAGAGGTAATTTTAAAGGCACTTAAAGTACTTGGACTGGATATTAAGATTAGAGAGACCCGCGAGAGGAGGACATTCAAGAGATTAATAACGTTCTGTCCTGGATGTCCTCACAGAAATACTTACTTTGCCCTTATAGAGGCCATGAAGTCCTTGGGCATGAGCCCAAAAGATACTATAATAACGGGCGACATAGGATGTACAATACTTGCCATGAATAAGCCCTTTGAGATTATATGGACTGAGCTCTCAATGGGAGCGTCTGTAGGTCTTGCAAGGGGTTTCATCAAGTCTGGAAGTAGAATTGTAATAGCTGCTGTTGGAGACTCAACGTTCTTTCATGCCACGATACCTCAAGCGATAAACGCCTATCTAACTAATGATAACGTTAAGATAATCATACTGGATAACTCATGGGTGGCGATGACAGGACATCAACCTAGCCCAACAAGCCCTAATGTTACTAGAAAAGTTCTTCCAGAGAGGATTTTAGAGGCTATAGGGATAGAAACGAGGGTGATAGATCCATATAATGTAGATGAAGCTGTTGAGGGTATGAAGTGGCTTTTAGAGTCAAAAGGTCCAAGAGCTATTGTTGCTAGAAGGGAGTGTACCCTACAGGCTATTAGAAGAGGAATTAAAGGAATAGCAAGGATAAACACTGAAAAATGCGTTGGATGTGGAGTTTGTCTATCAAGAACAGCATGTATGGCACTGAGGTTTAATAAGAAGGAGAGAAAGATGGAAATCACACCTGAACTCTGTAATGGATGTGGCCTTTGTGCTTATATATGCCCATTGAACGCGATTGAAGCCAAAAAACC
>QMTU01000025.1 GCA_003663585.1 Thermoplasmata archaeon | reverse complement strand
GTGATGTTACTTAAAGATGTTGATATAGGACTTTGTGTAATCACACACTTTGGTGCAAAAATGATTGAAATAGGTCCGGAAAGGGAGGCGAAGTGGATTAAAGATAGAACAGGGTGTGAGGTAATAGCTGCACGTGATGGTCTCAATATTGAGCTTTAATTCTACTACCTAAGGTGGTATTAATGGACGTGGACACTTTAAAACAAATCGAGAAAAAATGGCAACAGGAATGGAAGAAGATGAACATCTATAGGTTTGATCCAGAGTCCTCTAAGCCTGTCTACAGTATAGATACTCCACCGAGATACGCCTCCGGAGTGTTGCATATAGGACATGCTACCCACTATACCCACATAGATATGGTTGCAAGATATAAGAGAATGCGAGGCTATAACGTGTTCTTTCCACTCTGTTATGACGTCAATGGGATACCAATAGAGGAGCGCGTTGAGCGAGCTCTAGGAATTACGAGATTAGAGATAGAGAGACATGAGTTCATAAGACTGTGTAAAGAGTTTGCAGATAAGAATATAGAAAAGATGACAGAGCAGTATGAAAAGCTTGGAATATCCATGGATGATAGCATATACTACAGAACTGATGATCCTGAATTTAGAAAGTACACACAAATAGCTTTCCTTAGATTGTACAAAAAAGGACTTGTGTACAGGGGAACATTTCCAATAAACTGGTGTCCAAGATGCCTCACAGCACTTGCAGATGCCGAAATAGAGTATAAGAAGGAGATTACAAAACTCGTTTACATAAAGTTTAAGGTAAAGGAGACTGGCGAGAACATAGTAATCGCTACGACAAGACCTGAACTTTTAGCAGCATGCCAAGCGGTGGCCATTCATCCAGAAGATCCTAGAGCACACAAACTTAGTGGAAAGACCGCCATAGTACCGATATATGAAAAGGAGGTTCCGATAATACTGGATGAAGATGTCGATCCTTCCTTTGGCTCTGGTATAGTTATGATATGTACTTTTGGAGATAAGACAGATGTTAAGTGGGTTATGAAATACAAGCTTCCTATAGAAATCGTCGTAGATGATCGTGGAAGGATGACTGAGGCTGCAGGTAACTTAAAGGGATTACCAATAAAGAAAGCAAGGGAGAAGATAATTAAAGAGCTCACAGAGCGTGATCTTGTTGAAAAAGTAGAGGAGATAGAGCACAACGTTGCAACATGCTGGCGCTGTAACACTCCAATAGAAATCCTCCCAAAAGAGCAATGGTTCATAAAGATCCTTCCATTTAAAGAGGAGCTTAAAAGAGTTGCAAGGGAAGCTAGGTGGTATCCTGAATTCATGATAAAGAGGCTTGATGAATGGATAGATTCTCTTGAGTGGGATTGGGTAGTATCAAGACAAAGATACTATGGGACTCCAATACCAGTCTGGATATGTAGGAAGTGTGGCTACGTTGTTCCAGCAAGAGAGGAGGACTGTTACGTAGATCCTACAATTGATCCTCCACCTGTAGAGAAGTGTCCGAAGTGTGGTGGAGAACTTAAGGGCTGTGAGGATGTCTTTGACACGTGGATGGACTCTTCGGGAACCCCACTCTATAATGCTAGATGGATAAGAGATGAAAAGCTCTTTAGAAAGCTCTATCCAATGGATCTTAGGCCAAACGCTCATGACATCATAAGAACATGGGACTTCTATTCCATAGTAAGAGGGTGGTTTGAGACAGGAAAGAATCCATTTAAGGCTTATATGATAGACGGGTTCATATTGGCTCCAGACGGCAGGCCTATGCATGCACACTTAGGCAACGTCGTGGACCCTCTTGAGGTCATCGAGGACTATGGAGCAGAGGCTCTAAGGTATTATGCAGCTACATGCGCCCTAGGGGAGGACAATGCATTTAGATGGAAAGATATCACTAGAGGCGTTAGATTCGCAATAAAGATATTGAACATAGGAAAATTCCTGAAGAATGCTCTTAATGGATGGTTGTACGAGGATATTCCATGGGAGAAGCTTCATACCGTAGATAAGTGGATCCTGAGTCTATACTCAAAAGTACTTAAGGAAGTCACAGAGGCCATGGATAACTTCAGATTTGACAAGGCATTAAGGGCTATAGAGAACTTTACATGGAATATCTTTGCAGACGAGTACATAGAGATCGTGAAGCATAGGGTCTATAATAAAAGAGATCCAGCCGCACTCTACACACTTTATACAGTTGGTCTCGGAGTAATAAAAATGCTAGCACCTCTCCTTCCTCATGTAACAGAGGAAGTATATCAAGACGTTTTCAGAAGATTTGTAAATGACGTAAGTATCCATGTGAGCTCTTGGCCAGAGCCCATCAAAGTTGATGAAGAGGCTATAGTTAGGGGTGATCTTATTAAGGAGATAGTTGCATCAGTGAGAAGGCTAAAGGCTTCTAAGGGCCTACCGCTTAATACAGAAATTGAAAGCCTAACGTTTTCTCAGTCAGATGTTGAGCTGAGTAAGGAGGATCTAGAGGATATAAGAGGTGCTGTAAGAGCTAAGAGAGTAGAGACAGTTTCAAGGGAAAGAGTAAAAGAGCGTATAGTTGAAATAAAGCCAAACTACAGCGTTATAGGAAAGGAATTTAGAGAGAAGACAAAAGAAATCGTAGAAAAGCTCAAAAGCGGAAAAATAACTGAAAAAGGTATAGAGATTAACATTGACGGTAAGAGACTTGTTCTTGGACCTGAGTATTATGAGATTAAAAAAGAGCTCTTTATCGAGGGTATTGACGCTGATGCCTTAGCTCAAGTGGAGAAGTACGGGATCCTTGTTGCCGTTAAGTTTTAGCTCTTTTTATGATTTTTAGCTGTGATTCCTTTATAAAATTGTTGCTTGTAGGACCTCGCCTTTCAGGCGGGGGTGCGCGAGGGGTTGGCGGTAGTGATATTTTTAAATACTCTAATACACACATAGGATGTACAAGGGTAAATGGTGCAATTAACCTGTTGAAAAAGGTAGCCCCGAAGCCATAAGGCTAGGGATAGTGGCGGCATGACCCCGCCAAGGAGGATAAGGATCATCCCATTAAGGAACAACCAAACTCCTCCTAAAACCCCGCCCTTTAGGGCAGGATAGGCCACACCAGTGTGGTGAGAAGAATGGCTAAAAGAAGACCTACTGGATTTGGTATGAAATACGTGCTTCTTTTGCTCCTGTCCTTTGGAAGGTTGCACGGTTATTCTATTATAACGATTCTTAGAGAGCTTGGCATTCCTGGAATAACCCCAAGTCCAGGAAGTGTATATCCCACTTTGAAAAAGCTTGAGGAGGAAGGGCTCGTTAGCGTTGAGAAAGTAGGCCGTAGGGTTTACTATAAGCTCACGGAGAAGGGCAAAGGGTATGTAAAGGCCGAAATAGAGCTCATGATGGGAGTTTTGGATCTTCTCAGAGAACTTCATGAAAGAGCTCTTAGAAAACTCTCAGCATCAAGGGAGGTCGATGAAGGGCTTGAGGAAGTCGAGACAATAGTTAATGAACTAATAAGCAGACTTGACAGCATTCTTAAGAAGATAAAAGATACAAAAAATAAATACTTTGAGAAGTAGTGCTACTTCCTCGAGGAGGAGAGGTATCTTAACATAAACTCAATAAGCTCTTCTCTGTTGTTAACAATTACTACATTTTTCTTGCTTTTTAGAACATTAGGAATTCTTTTCCCATTTGAAACGTAAACTCCAAGATCTGCAGCAAGGATCATCGGAATATCCGCTTCTCCATCTCCTGCGGCTATTATCTCAATTGATTCGTATTCTTCGTAGTAGAGATTTTCAAGTATTCGAAGAGCTACACCCTTATCTGCCCTTCCTACAACGGTTATAAGCCTCTCACTAGTGAACACATTTAAGTGAAAGTATCTCCTAAGGATTTCTTTTATCTCGTCCTCATTAGGAAAACCCTTTACTATCACCTCTGAATACATTCTCTTTCTAGCCCACTCAGCCATTTTCAAGGGAAGGCCTGTTACTTCTGAGATTTCATGGGGTGTCATCTTAGTAAATCGCTTTAGAGAGACGTTATAAACGTTTTCAACATCCTTAAGAAGCTTCTCTATGACCTCTATCCTGAGTCCGTACTCTATTACGTGATATTCTCTCACTGATCTCGTTCTTGGGTAAATATGAGAGAAAAAGTCTCTTGGAATAAAAATTGCACTTCCAATCTCAACTATAAATGGGTCCTTTATACGTAGTTTTTCTCTGTAGTATTCTTGCTCCTCTAGGGTTTTACTTGATGAAAACACTACATCTACTTTTTTGGCCTTTAACTTTCTTATAAACTTCTCCACAGGCTTATAATCATATGTCTTGTCCAAGAGCGTTCCGTCAAGGTCTGTAACAAATATTGTCTTCATAATGTTCAACTCTCCAAAGGCATCCTGTATTAAATGATACATAATCTCGGATTTTAAAATGATAACTCACTATGGAAGTGGTCCTCTCAATTTTTATTAACTAATAACTATTAATTAGAATGATGTTTAGTGACATAGAAAGAAAAATAAAGGAACTTGAAGAAGAACTAAAAAGGACAGAATATAACAAGGCTACAGAACATCACATTGGGAAATTAAAGGCAAAAATAGCCAGGCTTCGGGAAGAACTTGAGAAACGTCGAAGAAAGGCTAAAGGGGGCCCTGGCTATGACATAAAGAAAAGTGGCGATGCTTCCGTAGCAATAGTTGGTCCTCCAGGTGTTGGTAAAAGTACACTTATGAATGCTCTCATAGGAAAGAATGTAAGTCAGGTTGGTAATTATCTCTTTACAACAAATAAAGTAGTCCCTGGGATGATGGAACACAGTGGTATAAACATACAGCTTTTAGATCTCCCAGGACTTCTTGAGGGGGCAAGTGAGGGTAGAGGAGAAGGTAAAAAAGTTCTTTCAGTTGTTAGATCTGCAGATCTTGCTCTTATTGTGTTAGATGTCTACACATATGAGTTTACAGAGATGATACTGAGAGAGATGTATAAAGCAGGAATAAGGATAAACAAGAGAAGACCTAACATAAAGGTTACAAAGACAGGAACTGGAGGGATTCAAATTCATGCATCAAACGATATTGGTTTGTCAATGGAGATCATAAAGGAAGCACTTATAGAACTTGGATATCACTCAGCTGAGATTACGATAAATGAAAGAGGCATTACAATAGAGGACATAATAGATGCTGCTTTAGGAAATAGAGCATATATACCTGCGATATTTGTTCTTAATAAGGTAGATCTTGTAATAGACGATATAAATTACCTTAGAAATATATCTTACTATTTTAGATCTTTGGGCATAAAAAAGGAGGATTCTGTAGCTGTTTCTGCCCTTAAGGGATGGAATATAGATGTTCTTAAGGAGAAAATCATAAGCAAGTTAAACCTTGTTAGAGTATATCTAAAACCACCTAATGGATCTCCTGATTATTCAAGTCCGTTAGTCCTTAAGTCTCCAGCTAGAGTTGCTGATGTCTGCGAAAAGCTTGGTGAGAACTTTATTGAGGACTTTAAGTACGCATGTGTATGGGGTAGAAGTGTTAAATATCCAGGTCAAAGAGTCGGCCTTGAACATGTGCTCTCAGATGGCGACGTGATAACAATATATCTAAAAAAGAGGGCGTGAGCCTAATGAGCCTATGGGATGTCATTAAACAATGTTTAGGAAATATTTATACAAATAACTCTTCCTTTGTAGTGTCACACGTTAGAAACCCGTTTGAGGTATTAGTATCAGTTATTCTATCTCAGAACACAACAGATAGAAATGCTATAAGAGCTCTAAAAAACCTTAAGAACGCGATTGGCAAAATAACGCCTGAGAACATACTCAATGCCAGAAGAGACGATATTATAAAGTGTATAAGACCATCTGGGATGTACAGAGGTAAGACAGAGACTATAGTTAGAGCAGCAAAGGCTTTTAGCGAGATAGGTGGAGAGGATGCATTTTTAAGGATGAGTCCAAAGAGAGCTAAAAGCTTTCTCACAGGAATAAAAGGTGTCGGAGTAAAGACTGCAGATGTCGTTCTTATGATAACCCATAGAGCAGATGTCTTTCCTGTGGACACACATATAAGAAGAATAACGTTAAGATTAGGGGTCGTGAGGGAGGCTAATTATGAAGAAATTTCAAACTTCTGGAAAAGTATTATTCCAAAGGATCTCTATTATATCTATCATAAGAAGCTTATAGAATTTGGCAGAAGTATCTGTAAAGCTAGAAGACCATCTTGTAAGAACTGCTGTTTAAAGGAGATATGCATGTATTATAAAAACAAAAAGTACAATGAAAACAAATAATTAGAGGTATTGGGATAATTCCTCTACGACTTCAGGATACTTTTCTCCTATGGCCTTTAACAGCTCATAGGTGTTTATTCTGCTGAAATCGTAGTCCTTTAGTGCATCTACAATCTTGTTAAACACATCATCAGAGACTTTAACAAAAATCTCTTTTGCTAAGTAGTTCCTAAGAAGCTTTTCATATATCTTAGGCTTCCATCTGGCTTCATACTCTTTTAGAGACCTCTTAGAGTAGTCTCCTTTTTCTATAGCTTTAGCAGCAGTCTCACCTGCAGCCCTTCCTGATATTATTGCATGTATAATTCCTCCACCCGTTAGAGGATCTATCATCCTAGCCGCATCACCTACGAGCATAACATTGTCAGTGTAAGAGGGCTCTAATGGTTTTGATACAGAAACAGCTCCGCTTATTACTGCAATTATTTTTCCCCTGTATTTAGGATGCTCTTTAAGGAATTTGTCAAGAAGGTATTTTGGCCTTTTCTTCTCTGAGTCCACCCGTGAGAGCAGCACTCCTATACCAACGTTTGCCTCCTTTTCGCTCTTTGGAAAAATCCACACATATCCTCCAGGAGCTACTTCATTTCCTATATAAAACTCTGTGTAGTCGGGGTCAAACTTTGCCCCAGTGATCCTGTACTCAAACGTCACATTGATGTCCTTGGGATCCAACCTAGTCCTAATTCCCGCCCACTCACCTACAAGCGACTCAAACCCATCAGCACCTATAACTATTGGAGTCCTAACTTCGTATAAATTTCCAAAATGCCTTATGCGAACAACTATTTCTGAGTCCTCTCTTTTAAGCCCAATAGCCATGGCTCTAGTGTATAACTCGCTTCCTGCATCTACAGCCATTTTTGCTAGATATTGATCAAACTTATCTCTGTGAAGGACATATCCTACTTCTGACCCTGCCATAGACGCTTCTAGAGTGATATAGTCACCAGAAGGGGCGTATATCCTTGCTCCCTTAACTTCGTTTGCTATCCATTCGCTTTTAGGCTTAATCCCTAGATCCTCTAATCCTTCCTTACCCACACCTTCAGCACACCTTATAGGGCTTCCCACCTCTGCCCTCTTTTCTATGAGGAGAACTTTAAGTCCTCTTTTCGCTGCTTCATAGGCAGCTGATGATCCTGCAGGTCCTGCTCCAATGACTACTACGTCATATTTCTCCTTAAACACCAAACTCACCTCCTGACAGTTATGGCTCCAACTGGACAGGCGCGCTCGCATATTCCACAGAGTGTACATCGATCCTTGTACCATTCTACATATGTCTCCAGAAGCTCTAGTGCTAAAAATGGACATGATCCAACGCATGCTCCACAGAGAAGGCACTTAGTTCTATCAATCTCTACTGACCCCATGAGACTCCCCTACAGACGGCCTCTCAGATATATCGAATATCGTTATAT
>QMTU01000024.1 GCA_003663585.1 Thermoplasmata archaeon | reverse complement strand
TTGATGTACTTATGAGCTCTCACCAAGTAATGTTATTTGTGATCTTTCCGGTGATTATTGGAAGGGGATCCTTTTTATCTCTAATTGGAGTAATATTGATCTTTATTGGCATGTTTTTATTGTTTTTAGAGCCATTTCTTAGAGCAAGGCATGCTGAAAAACATCTAACAGACGAGGACATACTTAGATATGTAGGAACTAAAAGGGATATAAATTATGAGGAGATAGACAAGAGGGAGGAATCCGCTTGGGGTGGAGTGATCTTTATAGGACCTTTCCCAATAGCGTTTGGAGCTTTTCGTGGAAAAAGGTATAAGGAGCATCTAAAGACCATTGGCATAATTTTGGGAGTTATAATAATGATCTTAACGATTATGTTTATATTTAAGCAATAGTGGTGCTTGTAAAATGGAAGAAGACTACGTAAAAGTCTTAAGTAAGGCTGTAGAGAGGTTCTCTGAAATTTTACGAGACATTATGGAAAAGGCACATAGAATACTCATAATGGGACATAATGATGCAGATGGATATTCATCAATGGCGATAATGGCCTTACTTGTTGAGAAAATTTTTAGAAAGGAAAGCATACATTGGATGTCATTTGACTCTCCTGCTGAGCTGTTTCGATCTTTAAATAATTTTAATGTTAAAATGTATGACAGTGTTATAGTTGTAGATTTTGGATCAGAGGATGAGCTAAGAGCTCTATTTGAAATTCTTGGAGAGAGAGTTTTTGTGATAGATCATCATGTCTCCTATCCAGAGGAATATAAGGAGTACGTACTAAATCCGAGAATGCTGGGAGTTGAGACTGACAGTTTTGCTTGTTCATCTACATTGAGCTATTCAATAGCGAAGCTCTTAGGGCTCTCTCCCAAGAGCATGTATGCGCCCTCAATAGTGGGAGCTGTAGGAGACGTTCAGTATGATTACGAGGATTCAGAGACTGTTGTGAGAGCTCTTGTTGGCTATAACAGGCTTGTGTTAGAAGAGTTAAAGTCACATGGGCTCGTAGTTGAGGAAATTGCACCAAACGTTTATGGAAAGTACCAACAGACGGTAAGAGAGGCTATAAACAAGTATGGGCTATGCTCTAAGCTCTTTAGCGATATTGTACCTGAACGGTACTCTATGAAGTCTTGGCATGATCTTAAGGTGGATGAAAAGGCTAGTATAATAATGAAGATCATTGAGAGAATATCAAGAATGGATCTGGTTAAAAAGGAGGTATTATCTGAGCTGTTTATATATGATTACATTTTCCCTTACGAGAAGTTTGCGCATTTTCATGAGGCTAAGGAGTTCTCCACGCTTATAAATAACCTAGTAAGACTAAATCTTGGAAAAGGTGCAAGAAGTCTTGCGCTTAGCATATTAAAGTACAAGCATCTTAGAGAGGATCTCAGCATCTTAAGGCAAGTGGAGCAGTATCTTAAAGAGGCCAATAAGAAGAAAAGGGAGTACTACAAGAGGGCCAAGGAGCATGCAACCCAGCTAGTTATTAACGATGTTAAAGTGTTAACGTTTATGGATACTAGCGAGTCTCCTATGCCCCCATCAGTAACAGGGTCTGTCACGAACTTTCTTATGAGCGTTGATAGAGGACTAAGGGACATTTATGTTGTAGGAACTTACGAAAGAAAAAGGGACATATTGAAAATATCTATTAGGATATCATCTGAAGATCTCATTAAGGGTACTATAGGAGAGATTATTAAAGAGATTGCAAGAGAGATGGGAGGGGAAGGAGGAGGTCATAAGTTTGCAGCTGGCTGTGAGTTCACAGGATTAAGGGATGAGAAGAATGCTAAAAAAGTGTTCTATGATGTCATTTATAAAATACTAAGCATTTAAACCGTTAACATTGTCTTTTATTTCTTCTATTGTTTTTCTTAGGCTCTTGTACTGGTATCCCTCCCAGTACACTTTTCCACAGTTTGGGCAGTAATAAAACACATCATAGGCGCAATAAGTGCTTTCGTGGTAATTTCCTTTTATGTACTCTCTATCACACTCCACTATAGGTGTCCCACACTCTGGACATATTTCCAAAACTCCTGTTAATGGTTCTACACCAATATCCTTCAATGCTCTCAAAACGAATATCACTTGCTTATTAACCTCATGATCTCTTACATAGATAGATCTTTCATAGAGCTTTGAGAGCTCTTTATCTCTTGTAAGGAGAATTGCATCGTGTCTTCTTGAGAGACTAATTAAATAGTCATCTGCTGCCTTTGGGTTATAATATACGTTGTATCCTAAAACTCTCAAAATTTTAGCAAGCTTTCCTAGCATACAGTCACAAATTATGAGTTTTTTATGAGCACTCTGCCTTGAGGAGCCCATCAAGTTCACCATCCGTGTGAATAATGTATACATATTTGTGTTTGAGTATTAGTGCTATACCTATTGATTTCATGTGCCTAGTTAAGTAAATCTTTTACTTAAGGCTCTAGTCTAGAGATTCTCACAATAATTATTCATCAAATTTTAGAAGGAAAAGCACATTAGGAGAGCATTTAATTTGTATTAGAGCAATATTTACAACGTATTGGACACTATTGTTGAAAGATATAGGTTGACATCCGTGTAACTAATAAACAAGCTAATTGAGTACAATTAGCATATGATCTTATGTTTATTTTTTAACAGTTATTAAGAATTAGTGGATGAAGCACACGTAATGTTCCCAGGAGGGTTGAAATAATTACTTGATTATAGGCGCTACATGGCTTATCGAGCGCACTTACACACATGAATTACCTTAGAGATAGAGAAATAAGCTAAAAGTATTAGAAATAATGTCCTAATGTTGAGTTTTGTAGAGTGTTCACTTGGGTTGTTATATGAACATTAAACTTAGTAAAAGCCCGGATTTGAGGTGCATGGCATCAAAAGAAAAGGTTTTAAGCATCCTTTCATATATCAGACTAGAGCATGTGAGTTTAATATAACTTCCATGGTGTTAGCTTATTATCTGAGATACAAAAAGTCTCTAAGAAATTCAAAGAAGTTGCTGGACAGGAGTTGTAGCGCCATGAGTCCAGTAAATAAAACATTAAAGGAGCTCTTTGAGAATGAGCTCTATTCAGGAGTTCGTAGACTTCTAGAAGCTCCTAAAGAAATACAAGAAAAGCTTGCTACCGTATACCTAGAGTCCTTAGATAAGGCACTGGAGATGCGTGAGGAAATACTAAGTGTTGCAAAGGAACATAGGAATAGAAAGTTAACAATACAATCCTTAGATCAGTACTCTGAGTGGAAGGTTGCTACTATAAATCTTATATCGCTGGAGTATGATCTCAAGTTTTTATGGACTCCTGACGTGTTGGCTACTATGCGCTATGATGAGAGAACAGATACTGTAGTGAGAGACTACATCATACAATACTGGTTCAGGAAGCCAGAAGAGATATCAATATATATTCCTGTACCTGCTCTTAAAGGAGATTATGCGCCTTGGATCTTTGAGGGAGAGTATCTTTACGACAATATATACTACTTTATGATGGAGCTCTTTAAATCTGATCTAAAGAAGAAGAAGCCGAACGCATGGAGAGGCCTTGTAGCAACTATTAGGTTATTCTATCATCACAAGGTTGCCCCTCAGGAAGTCGTAGAATATGCATTTGATAACTTTGAGGATGTAAGAGAGTGGTTTGCATCTATGAAGCTTAAGTACGCAAAAATCCTTGCAGAAAGGGAGCCATTAATGCCAATAAGGGGGTTAGAAAGTTATTATGAAGCTCCAAGGCATATAGCAGAGATGCTAAATGTACATCCAAAGACGTTCGAGGAACGCATAGAACTCTGTGAAAAGAATGCAAAGGACTACATTAAGAGGCTAATAGATGAAATAGGAAAGAAAGTACCAGTATAATTAGTACTTTTTGTTTGTTTATTCTTATATTGCATTATGCGATTTACTTCTTTGAATTCCTTTTATCCTTTATTTAATCTGCTCTGTAAATGTCCTAATGAACAAAGTGTACTTCAATTACGTCATGTTTTAATATTTCCTAATAGTTAAGAGTCATTAGGGTTTATTCGTCTACTCTAGCCAAAGTAGAACTGTTAGGAATCCTTCTCAAATCAAGTTAGCAGGGAATGGGTGGTAGCAGTATGTCCAAAAGCTGGAACTTAGATCCTATATTTTATCCTAAGAGTGTTGCCGTTATTGGAGCAAGTGACGTCCCTGGGAAAGTAGGGACTGCAATAGTTGTAAATTTAAGGGATCTATGGTCTGGAGATAAGATATATCCTATAAACCCTCGTAAACCTAAAATACTTGGCATTAAAGCTTATAAAAGCGTTAAAGATGTGCCTGATGAAATAGACTTAGCAGTAATAGCAGTTCCAGCCAGAATAGTACCGCACGTTGTAAAGGAATGTGCAGAAAAGGGTGTTAAAGGAGTAATAATAATTTCAGCAGGGTTCAGTGAGACTGGTGAGGAAGGAGCGAAGTTAGAAGAGGAAATTAGAAAAATAGCAAATGACAGTGGGATTCCTGTGATAGGCCCAAATTGTTTGGGAGTATATAATTCTGAGAACAAGCTTGCAACAATATTTAACCCACCAGATAGGCAGGGATTTCCAAAGAGAGGGTCAATAGCATTTCTTTCACAAAGTGGGGCCTTTGGAGCAGCAGTACTTGACTGGCTTGCTGAGAATAGGATTGGAATGTCAAAGTTTGTTAGCTATGGAAACAAGTGTAACGTATACGAAGAGGATTTTCTAGAATATCTAGCTGAAGACTCAGCCACTAGGGTCATAACTATGTACATTGAGGGAGTATCTCACGGCAAGAGATTTCTTGAAGTTGCCAAGAGAGTAAGCATGAAGAAGCCCATAGTGGTTTTAAAATCTGGAAGGAGTTCTAGAGGTGCAAGAGCAGCATCACTTCACACAGGATCGCTTGCTGGATCAGATGAGGTCTATGATGGAGCTTTTAAGCAAGCAGGGATTATAAGAGCCTATAGTATGGAGCAGTTGTTTAACTACGCGAAGATGTTATCAATGCAGCCTCTTGCTAGGGGAGACAGAGTAGCAATAGTGACAAATGGTGGGGGAGCTGGTGTTATGGCCACTGACGCCGTTGAAGTGAATGGGCTGAAGATGGCAGAGTTTACTGATGAGACGAAGAAAAAGTTCAGAGAAGCTATAGAAAAAGGAGTATTCTCAGAGCACATGTCTTACGCAAATCCCGTAGACATTTTAGGAGATGCACCTCCGGAGAGGTACGAAGTTGCTATGAGATATGTCTTAGAGGATGAGAACGTGGACGCCCTTATTGTTATAATAATAGCTCAGTCTCCTGCAATAAGAGAAGACATTGTAGAGAAAATATCGTCAATGAAGGTCTTTGGTAAGCCAATAGCAGTGGTCATTCCAGGAGGATCCTTCGCAAAGAGGATTGCTAGAAAACTCGAGGAAAACGAGATACCAACATACGAAACCCCTGAAGATGCTGTAGACGCAATGGCAGCGCTTATAAGATATAGCAAGTTTAGGTCTGAAGGGTCTAATAGAACCTGAACGTAGTCCTTTCCTTTACATATTTAATTGCCTCATCTACTTTCATCCTTACTTGCTTTCTCGTATCTCTGTCTCTCACTGTTACAGTACTGTCTTCCAAGGTCTGTCCATCAACAGTTATACAATACGGAGTTCCTATTTCATCCATTCTTGCATATCTTCTACCAATTGAGTCACTAGCGTCGTAGTATGCTAAAATCCCCTCACGTATGAATCTTAAATAAATATCCTTTGCAATGCTTGTGAAGGGTTCCTTACTAACTATTGGAAACACGCCGACCTTTATTGGCGCAATATATGGCTTAAATCTAAAGTAGGCATATCCCCTATCATCCTTAGTAAAACTATGCTCAAGCACGCCATAGAGAATTCTGTCTATGCCATATGATGGCTCCACAACCCATGGGACAAATTTTTCTACCATTATAGTTTTCTCTTCTTCTTTTACCTCTACAGCAGATTTTGGTATCTCCACTCTCTCATTCTCACCTATTTTTACCACTATTTTATCGTTAACCTCTTCATAGTTCCCCTCTTTTAGCGCCTTTTCGACGGGTTTAAGCTTATCTTTAAGCATTGGGCCAAGTATGTTGTACTTTGGTATAATGACCTTCTCTATGACCTTTTTAGGTCTCTCCAAGTTCCTATAGGCTACAAGCTCAACACCGGATTCCCTTGAGTGTGCTGTCAAGTCATAAGAGCTTCTATTTGCAATGCCCACAACCTCAGTCCAGCCAAATCTTTCAAGATATATCTCTGCATCCCAACAATCCTTTGCATAATGGGCAAGCTCATGAACCTTATGTTGCCTAAATCTGAGCTTTCTCTCGTCTATTCCTAGAGTTACAAGAAGCCTCTTAGTAAGGCCTATATAGTAGGCCAAAAGCTTTCCCTTGATGATTCCCCTCTTGTAAAGACTTCCAACAGTATCCTCAAGCTCCACGTCATCTCTTGTTAGAACCCTTACCTTCTCATCTTTAATCTCATCGAAAAAAGGATGGTCATCTTTTTGGGGATCAAAGAACACCTCCACCTCTGCCATGTTGAACTCTCTTAGTCTTATAACACCCTGTCGTGGAGATATTTCGTTCCTAAATCCTCTTCCTATCTGTGCGACTCCCATAGGAAGTTTCTTTTTGGCAACATTGTATAAAATATTGAACTCAACGAATATCCCTTGAGCTGTTTCGGGTCTTAAAAAGGCCTTTATAACGTCGCCAAATCCAATTTCAGTTCTGAACATTAGGTTTACTTCCCTTGGATTTACTAATTTACCTCCACAGGAAGGGCACTTAAGGTCATTTTTCTTTAATATTTGAAACATTTCCTCACGAGAGATCTTTGAGGGGTCAATCTTTAACTCGTCCTCTATGATCTTATCTGCTCTATATTTTGACTTGCATCTCTCACATTCAACAAGTATATCTGTAAATCTGTCTACATGGCCTGAAGCTTTAAGGATCCTATACGGAACTACGTTGGGAGTATCTATTAGAAGACATCCTTCTCTCACGACGTAAAACTTCTTCCAGACCTCTATTATGTTATCCTTCAACAAAGTTCCTATCGGCCCATAGCTATAGAACCCTGAGAGTCCTCCATATATGTCAAATGATGGATAAACAATGCCCCTTCTCTTGGCGATCGCCATGATCTCATCGTAAATATCGTTCATTGAATATCACCGATCTGACTAGTGTTTTAGAATTGCAGCGAGGATGTCATGAATGGTTATCATCCCCACAAGCTTATTATGATGGTCTATTACGGGAAGCTGGTCAATATCATATTTAATCATCTGATCAGCTGCTTCCCACACGGGGGCCTTTTGATATATTGTCCTAACGTTCTTCACCATGAAATCCTTAATGGGCTTCTTGGGTATTGTGAGCTCCTCCCTTATGTAGTAGTATGGAAGTATGTTTCTTATTCCTTCCCACGAGTACTCATCTTCACTCTCGATCTCCTGTACATCTATAATTATGTCTCTTATTTCAGCCTCTGAGAGGAGATCCCTGTCCGTGATTATTCCAACAAGATTTGCATTCTCATCAATTACGGGAAATGCGTACATCCTTGAGACCCTTATTATCTCCATGAGAACATTTGCAGGAGTTTCAAAGTAAATAGGAATGCAGGGTCCTTTCATGTAGTTTATCACTGGATCCTCAATCTTCTTTACCACAATGTACCTTATAAGATCCCTATCGGTGACTATTCCAATGAGATTTCCTAAAGAGTCCACAACTGGTAGCCTGTGTATATTGTGCTTTAGCATTTTTCTTGCAGCACTCTTTATGC
>QMTU01000023.1 GCA_003663585.1 Thermoplasmata archaeon | reverse complement strand
TCTCAGCGTTCATCAAGGGAATCAAACACGAAGAAGAAGTTTAAATAGTTTACCAGGTGAAGATGAACAGCAATAAATTAATAAAAATAAGAGGACAGGGCTCTATGCTTTGATTATCGAAACAAGGAATATTCCTGCTCCTATTAATGCTCCCACAACTCCCCCAAGGAGTGCTATAAATGCTTGAACAAAGTATGACCAGCTTGGAAGTGCATAGAGGAATATCATGACTATTATAGCGACCACACCAATAACCAGCTGAAGAACTCCTGCAATCCTTGTTCTACCTTCTCCAAAGTACACTGTAAGTCCTCCAGTGAGCAACAACGCTACTCCTATCCCTAACAACATCATGGAAAGAAACGAACTAAATGCCATTCTTAGGACCCCCTGCTTTAGCGTTCTTAGGCTTTACATCGAACTAATATTTAATATTTGCCTTAGTATATAAAAGACTTGTTCTTAAGATTCCTGCAGCATAATATAGAACACCTCCTCACTTTTTAGATAGTGAGAGAACACGAAACTTTAATCACTTTCAAAGTACATTAAAAAATACTGCTAAGGGTTGATTAGGTGTTTACACACGCGTGTGGAGGTTGTATTATTATGGTTGTTGGATACGTGTTAATCCAGGTTGAGCCTACAAAAGAGGTCGAAGTGCTAAAAAAGCTTTTAGAAATACCTGAGGTTGTTGAAGCACATACACTCTTTGGCGAATATGACATTATAGCAAAAGTAGTAACTTCAACACTTGAGGAGCTTACTCAGATAATACTGAACAAGATCAGAAAGATAGACGGTATTGTTGGAACGAAGACTTTAATGGGCGCTGTTTTCTAGTTATAACAAGTGTGAAAATTGAGCACTATCTAGCATAACTTTATGCTGTTAGGCTCGTTTCTTGTTTTTAGGATCTTTATGCGTTCCTTAGATCTTACCTCCTCCTTTGTCCTGAAGGGTCCTTATCCTTGTTTTGTCAATCTCTCCTGCACGTGCCCCGTATGCGGGGGTCTGCTAATATCCCATAAGAGAGCATAGATTAAGAATAAAACTCATCGAATGCTCCCGTAGGTAGAATCTCATGATAAGTCTTCTAAAAGAGTTGAAGATTTCGAGGCTTGTAGTTTATTATCTTCTATGTGATAGGCCTATAATGTCATTTAGTTCATTAATATTGTGCTCTTGAAGCCATTTCTCTAGAGAATCTTTTATCTCCCTAAATAGATGTAATCCTCTCTTATATAGCGCAGTCCCAATTTGCACAGCTTTAGCTCCCGCTAGTATATACTCTAAAACATGTTTGTAAGACTCTATTCCACCAACTCCTATTATGTCACATTCAAATTCCTCATAAATATCCCATACGGCTCTTATACCTATTGGTAGGATGCCTATTCCGGTATATCCGCCGTATACATTACCAAGGACAGGCCTCATAAGCTCTACGTTTATGCGTATACCCTTTACACTATTTATCGCTACTATTCCATCAGCTCCTCCTGAAAGGGCGGCATCTGCTATCTCAACTATAGAAGTCACATTTGGTGTAAGTTTTGGAAAGACTGGAACCTTTACGACAGACTTAACGTTTGAAACTACTTCCTTTACAGTTTTAGGGTTTGACCCTATTTCTGCCCCGTATCCTTTCGCATGTGGACAGCTGAGGTTAAGCTCTATAGCATCAGCCCCCGCTTCCTCTACAGATGATGCCACTCTTGTAAACTCATCAGCATTAGCTCCAAATACACTTACTATGACTATTATATCCGGATTTTCCATTTTAAAAGCCTTTAGTTCCTCACAAAGTATCTCTACTCCCGGATTTGGTAATCCCATTGCGTTTAGAAGTCCACACTCGATTTCAACAACGTTTGGACCTGGATATGGCTCTCTTTCAGTAAGGCCTACGGACTTCGTCACAATTGCACCTGCACCACTCTCATAAAGTCTTCTCCACAGTCCTGGAGTATTCGACAGAACTCCCGAGGCATTCATAAGGGGATTACTTATGCTCAGCCCCCCTATGACTGTCCTTAGCACGCTCTTCGACATACTCAATCCCTCCTCATGAGGTACACCGTTAGCAGGAATATAGCAAACATGACAATAGCTACGATTATGGCACGAATCTCTAGTCTATCACCACTGGACTCGCCAATACTCCCGCCATTGGACTCATTACTTGAGCTATTCTCCTTAGAAGTGTGTAAAGTGATATTATTGAGTGTTATATTTCCATAAGTAGCTGTCCCAAACTTCATATATGCTGTTATCCAGCTCTTTGCAAGCTTCGTAAATACGAACGCTAGTTCTAAATCGTTCTCCTTGTTCTCAAAGTAATAAGAGTACTCAAAGTATGCAAGGGCAAGTAGGGGTATAATGCTCTTATTGTTCAAGCTTATATTAATCTCTCTCATAGTTTCGTATCTTACATAGGCTATTTTGTTAAGTAAATCACTTGAGGAAATCCCAAGAATGTCTAGAAAAGACTCTGCATGAGCTCTAGCCTCTAGAGCATATAGATAAGCTCCTCCATAGAACTTCATGGCATAGGCCTTCTCTGAAAGCTCTAAGTATCTAAGCACTTGGTCTGCATAATGACTTCCATACATGGAGTATATATATGCGTAGAGCAAAGTTGCAAAGGAGAGCTCGTCATCAAATGAGTCCCTAATAGAATCTGAGGAGAAAAGAGATCCACTGAAGTTTATCCAGAGAAATGCTGTTTTCAATCTCTCTTCAGCATACGATAGTTCTCTAATTGCGTTATATATATCTCCCTCCTTATAGTACTCCCCCGCCTTTTCTAAGGAGTCTACAGCATCTATTACTCTTATCTGGGCTGCTATCATTCCATCAGTCAGGTTAGATCTCACTAAGATGCTCTTAAGGAAATCTATTGTGTTGTTAAGTTCTTTAGTAAGGTCTTCTATATACCTGTCTCCTTGTGTGCTATATTCCATCATGTTGTACATGTAAGTTATTGTAGTATTGGCCTGAAAGAGTAAGCTCAGCGCTGAGTAATATAGCTTGTCATTTATAAGCTCCCTTGCCTTCTGAATTAAGTACTGTGCTTTTTCTATGTCATCTCTGTAGAAGATCCTACTTAAAGCATCCATTTTGGAAAGAGTTGTATTTAAATACTCTTGTGTGTGGTTTAGTGCAAGAATCGAGGAATTTTTAAGAAAAGAGTTCACATAATGGAATGTTAATGCTGATCTATACATATCTATATGAGATATAGTGTCACTAACAGGAAGACTCTCATAGAAATATTTAAGGGCGTCATATATTGTCAGAACCTCATGGACCTTTATTCCATATTTCTCTAGTGCATACTTTCTGACATTTACTGTTACAGTCTTAGTCTTATAGTAAATAAAGGGTCCTATCGTGTATTTCTCCATGACAGTTTTGTTAACATAAAGCTGACCGTAGGGAAGAAGAAATGTCGTCGCGTTTATGCTTGCTGCGGCATCTATCTTCTCAAGGATTCCACCAACAGCGCCAATAGTTCCATCAGGATTTATCATTCCCGTTATTATGATACCAGGCTTGGGCTTTATTTCCAGAAGCGCTCCTATGGTGGCTATTGTCATAGCTGCTCCTGCTGATGGCCCTCCCATTATGGGTGAGTTAGATCGCACTGAGTAGAGATAATCCCAACTGTCGAATGATCCTAGATCCTTATACTTGTTTGCAATTTCAAATGCTATGTGTGCTGCAATCCTTGCAGATGCTTGCATGTCCACCTCTGCTAAGGGCCAAGTTTCTATGTAGACATGTCCAGAACCAGGCACTACTCTCACTGTAAGATAGGATATTACTCCAAAAGACTCTTTCCCACTTTGAGCGACTGCGGGTATGGGAAGTGTAACTTCATGTGCGGAGTCTTCGAGGCATATAGCATTTAATGCTGTAGGTGCTAAAAACATAAGTATAAGAGCAATCAGTAGTATAACGTGTTTCTTGAGAGTCCTTGAGGGGCTCATCACACGTCACCTGAGCTAATGGGAGGGCTGATTTTGCTAAGGATGATGTCACGTATATTTCTATTGGTACATATTGGAATATTTATTACGCATTTTTAGGACATCAGAATACTTCTAGTAACTCTCTTTCTGCAACTAGTTTTATTCATTTAACATTACGAAAATTTCAGATTGTCCCCGAAATATGGAATTTAGGGTTTATTACAGCTTCATAAAAGTTGTAGGTTATTCTGATAAGCTATATTACTCTTCAGACTGAACAGAGAGATTCCTACATAGTTTATAAGGTTTAGAATAGCTACAACACTCCTATTAGCTTTAGATCTATAATTATGGAGTTCTAATGAGATCCAGATGAGTTTTGAAACTTATCGTGACATTATGAGTTAACTTATTAAGTTATGCTTATGAGAACAACAAATCTATGAACTTTACAAGCTAAGGGAGGAGCTTACAAGAATCTCAGGAAAAGTATTCAACATACCTCTCTTATTATATTTACACTACGTGTCAGATAATAACGAGCATTCACGAGAGCTATTGGAAGAAATAAGAGGATCATAGGATACAAAGCAGCTAGAAGGTATTAAGGTTATTTTTTGTAGATCATGCACGTAATTCTCTCTATGCCTGACATGTGAGAAGTCACTATTCCTCTTGAAAGCCAGATAATGATCATAGAAGGCCAGGTGCAACTTTATGCAATGACTGACTAGAACGAGAGAAGATTAGGTAATTTGTACGCTCCAAAATATTAATAGAGATTTCAATATAATACAAACCTAGATGAGATCTCATGCAAGTGATGTCTTAACTGTTATTTATGGTGGACACCTCCTAATAGATGATATAATGCTTATAGCTGACGCTTGAGGATGATGGAGAAGTGAGGTAGGTAGATATGGCATATAAGATGATTACGGCATGGTTTGGTACATTTATAATTGATAGTGATTCGGGGGAAATAATTGACAAGAAGTTGTTTCCTAGAGACATTGAGGAAATCGTTGACAGGCTTATCATGATGAGAAGTGGAGATATCTTGGAAGAAGAAAGGGAGCTTAGAGAGAAATATAGTGACTATAAAATATTTGTTCACGAGGAGAGACTTCTAAAGCTGGAGAATGTCGAGCTTTTGGGAGATAAACCATTCATATCCATGAACTCAAGGTTTGAGGAGTATGGATTTTCAAAGGAGTTCTTTCAAAAGTGTATAATGGAATACTCAAGAAGACTTACATCAGAGCAGGCTGCTAGGGATAGGTATGTTTCTCAGACGATATCTGCACTTGATGATATAATCAAGATTATAAATCTAATGGCTGAAAGGCTTAGAGAGTGGTACAGCGTGCACTTTCCAGAGCTTTCAAGTGAGGTAGATGATCATGAGGAGTTCGCACGTATTGTCTATGAGTTTGGAGACTATGAGACAATAAGAAGCAGATTAGAGAGATTTTCCAATTTAATAAGTAGCGGAGCACCTATAGGAGAGGAAGACATTCAGATAATAAGGTTATTTGCTAAGTACCTCCTGGACATGATAGAGCTTAGAAAGAGTCTCCAAGAATATCTTGAGAGCTTAATGAAGGATGTAGCTCCCAACTTAACTCATCTGCTTGGAGCAAGCCTAGCAGCAAGATTAATATCTCACGCAGGAAGCTTAGAAAGACTTGCAACGCTTCCTGCAAGTAGTATACAAGTTCTTGGAGCTGAAAAGGCATTGTTTAGGCACTTGAGACGTGGTGCTAGGCCTCCAAAGCATGGAGTAATATTTATGCATCCCTATGTTCATGGATCTCCAAGGTGGCAGCGTGGCAAGATAGCAAGGGCTTTAGCTACAAAAATAGCAATTGCCGCAAGAGCAGACGCATTTACTAAGCAGTTTATAGCTGAAAAGCTTAAAGAGGACTTTGAAAAGAGAGTAGCAGAGATAAAGGAGAAGTACAGAGGCCCACCGCCAAGACCACAAAGAGGTAAAAGGAAAATGAGAAGAAAAAGGCCTAAGAGGTGATGTTAATGAGCAATCATCCTAAATTTATTGAGACAGAGTATTTTGGAGTCTACACTGACGAGAATAGATCAAACTATTACACAAAAGGTCTAACAAAGAGAGGAAGCGTTTATGGGGAAAAGACTTATCGCTTGCCTGGAGGAATAATGTATAGGCAGTGGGATCCATATAGAAGTAAGCTTGGTGCGTGCTTACATAAAGGGATAAAATACTGGCCATTTAAGGAAGATAGCAAAGTCCTTTACTTAGGAGCTGCTAGTGGGACTACTGTAAGTCATGTATCTGACATATGTGCTAATGGATACGTTTTTAGCGTTGAGATATCTGCGAGACCGTTTTCAGATCTTCTAAGGTTAGCATCGAAGAGGCAAAACATATTTCCCATAATGGCTGACGCTAGGAAGGTGAGAGAGTACGTTCATATAGTGCCAGAAGTTGATGTGGTGTATCAGGATATTGCACAGAGAGACCAGGCAGAGATCTTTGCGAAGAATGTAGATGTCTTCTTGAGAAGAGGAGGATACGGTCTCATAATGGTAAAGGCGAGAAGTATAGACGTCGTCAGAGATCCCAAGGACATTTTTAAGGACGTTGAGGAATACCTTAAAGACTCTGGATACAAGGTCCTTCAGACAATAAGACTTGAGCCCTATGAGAAGGATCATATCGCAATAATTATCCAGAAGGTCTAGGGAAGAGTATGATGAGTATGAGTCCAAAGGGAGTTTTACTCGCGATGTATCATACAATAATCTCTAGTAGTGTGCTTAGATTTCTATTTCCAATATTAGTATACGGCCTATTCCTTGCAGTAATATATCTTTACGACTATGACTTATTCATAAAAACGACAATACTTGTGGGCACCTATGTATTCACTCCCATGGGCTTAGAAATAGCAGTTCCCTTAGGGATCTTCACCCTTAAGCTTAAACCGTTGCACGTCTTCTTTAGTCTCGTATTCACGGATGTAATTGTGGCCACTTTTATAATGTGGAATCTCCCAATATTAAAAAAGGTTCCAGGTCTAGGAAAAATACTAATGATGATTGAGGAAAAGGGAAAGAAAAGCTTTGAAAAAAGTAAAAAGCTTGCTGGAACAACATTCGCAGGACTTATACTGTTTGTTGCAATACCTATTCAAGGAACAGGTGCCATAAGTGGCAGTATTTTGGGAACACTAATAGGATTCCCTCAGCACCTAATACTCATAGCAGTGGTCTCTGGAACGTCTCTTAGACTCGTCGTATACCTCATGACTATACTGGGGATCCTCCATATAGTTTTCTAAGAGATTAGGAGGTTGATGCTTGTGAGGAATAAAAATGTGCTGTTGACAGGAGGAGCAGGGTTTATAGGCAGTCATACTGCCGAAAGACTCGTGAAAGATGGTAACTTCGTGATAATATTAGATAACATGAGCTCTGGAAGGAGAGAGTTCATAGAGCACATACTCGGAGAAAGAGCCGTACTAATAATCGGTGATGCAAGCAATGAGAAGGTTCTCAGCAACCTATTCTCGAGTTATGACATAGACGTGGTGTTTCACATGGCTGCTAACCCTGACGTAAGGACAAGCTCTATGGATACATGGTCGCACGTTTTGAATAACTTCATGACTACTTACAGAATTCTAGAGGCAATGAAAGAACATAGCGTTCAGGAGATATTATTCACGTCATCTTCTACGGTCTACGGAGAGGCAAGCGTAATACCAACTCCAGAGAGCTATGGACCCTTAAAGCCTATCTCAGTTTATGGAGCAACAAAGCTTGCTAGTGAAGCACTGATCACTTCATATGTTCATAATTATGGGATAACTGGTGCTATTTTTAGATTTGCCAACGTTATAGGGCCAAGAAGT
>QMTU01000022.1 GCA_003663585.1 Thermoplasmata archaeon | reverse complement strand
GTACTTCATGGGCTCCTTGCCAGTGGTGACGTCCACGATTGGTCTGAGCTTGACCTTTACTGTGAACGGTATCTCCATGGCATTGCTGTAGCCACCTATGTCAGCGACGATGTATCCCTTAAGTCCGTACTTCGCCAAGAACTCCGTTCCTGGCATGTTGATTGTATAGGTAATCTTTATTGTTATCGGCTCGCTTAGGCTGTTTCCTGATACCTCTATCTTAGCTCCATTCTCCTTAGGTATTGATAAGAACGTTAGCACATAGTTTCCATCTATTACGTCGTATCCATATACTTCGACGTAGTACACGCCGTCAGGTGGGTTGTAGACCTTTATCTTCTCATCTCCTGATGGTGTTGTGCTTGACGCCACGACTTTGCCGCTAGCGTCTAACAGATATAGATCTAGGTCATCAAGGTTCGAGACGTCATCAAGCGTTACTTCAAGTATTGCGGCGTTCTCAACAGTGAACGGTCCATAGAGCTTGTAGTCTCCAGTGGCCTTTAGGGAGTCCTCATATACTTCTGGTAATCCAGGCCCATATACCTTAAAGCTCACTGGAAGATCCATTGGAGTCTCAGAGGTTATTGTTATGTTCATGCTCACGGTGTCGCGATAATATCCAGCCAGCGTTATGTCATCTGGCTCGACCTTTATGAGGGTTGCAGTAGCATCATAGGTCACATATCCAGTTCCTGGAGCGTTTGTTAGGTGTAGCCTGAGTCCGTAGATTCCTGGTTCTGTGGCCTGTCCAATAATAATCTCCTTGGTTGGCTCTCCCGTGTTAGTGTACGGTATGTAGTATCCATACTGATCATAGGTAACAACGCTTCCTGCTATTGGCTCAAGTCCATAAGGTCCATAGTACGCCTGAAGAGACTCATTAGCAGACGTTGGGAACATGAAGTACGCATATGATGGTCCAAAGAGCCATGCATCTATGTCCGTCATCTTATCGCTCCACTCAACTGTTGCAAGGATGTAGTCATTGGCATCTGCATCAGGCACCTCGAAGTGGAATATTCTCCAGTCTCCACTGTTCCTGTATCCGCGATAGTTCGTCTCAGCAGCAGCGTACATTGCGGTGTTCCTGTAGAACGTCTTCTCATCTGCGGGTGATATCTTTATGTAGTCCTCTGTTGTTGGCACAACGTTGACTGCAATTGGAATTGAGTGAAGCTCCACTAGTGATCCGTTTTCATCATATGCCTCTACGAATATCATTGGCTCATAGAATCCGGGTACTACTCCCTCAGGCACGTTAACAGTAACGTCTATTGTTGCGCTCTCTCCTGAAGAGAGCGTTACTGATGGCGTTACCTCAACCTGTGGCACGTTGTCGGGCATGCTGATTCCGTACTGCTCTATAGTGAGGGTAATTGTCTTTCCATCTATGCTTGTTGATCCGTTCCAGTATCCATGAGCTACTCCAATTATAAGTCCGTAGTTAGTCACGCCTAGCTCCTCAGCATGCATCTCAAGCCACTGTGTCGGAACTCCTATGGTTACAGCAACGCTCTCCGCCCAGTATACGGCATAGTCTGCTCTCATGATCTCGAAGGTTATCTCGCTTGTTTGCATCTTTCCATCGTTGTTTGCATCGTACCAAGTAAAGTCAAGCTCTCCACGAGGCTCATTGGAGTCTATTATGCCATCTCCATTTACGTCAACAGGTCCCGTTATTACGCCATCACCATCTATGTCTGCAAATGCAACGCCATCGCCATCAAGATCGAACCAGTAGTATGCAGCTACTGAGTACCTGTTGTTGGCCTTTCCGTCGTTCTCTGGATCATATATGTCCGCTGGCACGTCAACGCGTGCAATGACGAACCTCGTGTCTGGGTTCAGGTTAACCTTGACCATGTATGGGTAGAGATCCCACGTAATAGCAGACTCAGCGAGCTGCTCTCCTGCAATGTTGATCTTTATCGGATGTGTCTTCTCATCGATAAGCGTGTAATATCCTGCGTATATCACATAAGTCTTCGTATCTCCGTAGTTCGTTATTGTGATCTCCTTAGTGACACTCTCTCCTGGCTTAAGGTAGTTCAGGAATGCTGGATAGTCAGTCTCTCCTATCTGCATTGTTGTTGGCCTTATAAGCGTGCCATCAGTCTCTGTAGCTATCTTAACTGCATTGTACGCGTTAAGGAATCCAGCTCCCTGGAACACTCCTGGATATCCTTGATCCTCAGCTGCGCTCTTGAGTATGTCTTTAACGAGGTCATTCGTTGGCCATGTTCCGTGCTTGTCCTTATATGCCTCATAGACAAGAGCAGTTATACCTGCTGTGAGAGGAGTTGCAAGCGACGTTCCACCCCATATTCCATAGAGGCCTTCCCACACTGGCGTGTATCCTGTTGCCCAAGCTCCTACTGAGGTGACATCTGGCTTGATCTGTCCTATGGCCGTTGGACCTCTTGATGAGAAGAATATTATCTGGCCATAAGGTGGTGTGATCACATAATATCCAGGCATTCCTGCTAGCCATGCATAATAGCTGTTCATTCTCTGGTACGTGTCATAGTACCAGAACTCTGTTGCAGCTCCTGCAGTAACTATTGCGGGTGCAGACCCTGGTGGTGTAACAGTGCCAAGTCCTATACCATCGTTAGCTGCAGCAGCAACATATGTCGTTGTGGGGTTAAGTATGCGAGCTATGTAATCATAGAACCTTGAGTAGTAGTCCCAACCAGGGTTGGGATACCATGAGTTTCCAAATGACATTGAAACTACTTGTGGATCATCTGCCGTGCCAATCTTTCCATCATTTCCATAGACAGTGTATATTAGTGACCAGTACACGTTTCCTACGTAGAAGTTACCAACAGCAATTATCTTAGCTCCTGGTGCCATTCCAGAGGCTATTCCTAAATCAGGATTGCCTACTACTGCAGCAGCACAGAGAGTGCCGTGGTCGCTTCCGTATTCAGTTGCTGGTGCATACATGAACGCAACAAGGCTTAGAGCTGGTGGGATCTTGGCCATATCTCCAAATAGGACATCTGAGAACGGTATTGGGCTTTCTCCATCTGCAATGAAGTACACAAGTCCTGATGAGACATCAGGCATCCCGTCATTGTCGAGATCTAGGAACGCTATGGGCTTCTCCTTTGTGACCTTCTCCTCAGGCTCAAACTTGTGATCCAGGTTGAGGTCAACATATATAGTCTCTGAGTCAACAACTAGAACTGTAAATGGCTCACTCGTGATTCCCATTGCTATATATGAGTTGTCTGGGTGAAGTCCTATGTGGTATTCACCATCTGGATCAAGGTTCTCATCAGCAAGTATGTATGTAACGTTCTCCTTTAGATATAGGTTATACCACACGACCTTGCCATCAGATGCCTTAACAACATCTGATGTGTCAGCATAGTGGCTGTACGCATATCTAGATCCTACTGGAACTCCAACGCCAAATCCGTATGCTCCATAGAACTGATAGAGCTCAAGTGACATTGGGTCAAATGCTATTGGCCATCCAGTGTTAGGATCTACTGCCCAGGTGCCATATAATCCTGGGTTTGCAAAGTCAACACCACTGTCTACGACAGCTACTTTAACTCCCTCTCCCGTGTATCCAAAGTCCTCCCATACGTCATATGCTCCTTGGAGATACTTAGTGAAGAATGTTTGTGGAACTTCTCCCTTTGGTTTCATCTTTACGTATCCTGCAACTGTTGGCTCTATGATCTTGCTAACGTAGAATATTCCGTCAAGCTTTTGAGCCTTTAGTGCTATTGTGTCTGGGACATATAATCTTATGGCTTTTATTGGAACCTTTCCAGCGTTTACAGCCTTAACAGCATTTATTAGGTCCTCTGATAGGCCATTCATCTTAAGAAGCATTGCTAGCTTTGACAGGTCATCACCTATGAAATAGTACCAGTGCCATTCCCCTGTAATCAGCGTATTCAAAGTATTTTCTTGAGAAACGCTGCCAGTCGCTGTACCTCCAGAATAAGTAAACGCTGGCGCCATGCTGACTAATGAGGAAGCAACTATTGCTAGAACTAGAACTACAGCTATTAGCCTTCTCCAGCGACTCATGCTATTTCACCTTAGGTTTGCATACCATAGTCATGCCACTATAGATAAAGTATTGTAATAGGGGTTATTTAAGTTATCACTTCTTGCGATATATTTGAGGTCAGGGACTTCCACATGTAGTGTGCCCAAATCAAGGCCTATATAAGGGTGCTATTTCAATGTCCTCCATGTCGGAGATATGTCAGCAGAGAAGCCATAGAAAGTACGTGATAGTATTTTCAGGGGATCTTCCTGACGTCTCACTTGAGGAGGTAAAGGGCATTTTAGAGGGGTATAACATAAAATATAGGATAATATACAAAGACTCATATGTAGGTATCCTCGAGACAGAGGACCTTAGAGACATTAGGGTAGGACACAGGTTTTCTCTGATAAAAATTCTCTCAGAGTTTCTTGGAATATATAGCAGTATAAACGAGGTCATAGAAAGGGTTAAAAAAATATCCCACATATTCTCAGGAAGGAAGTTTTATGTACGAGTTTTTAAGTTTGGTTCCACTTGGTCAAGGATCGTTGACTCAGTGAGCCTCTCAAAAAGGATAGGGGAAATAATTTTAGCAAATAGTGATGCAAAGGTCAATTTTTCATCTCCGGATATCATACTTCACGTTTACATGTCCAATAAAATTATCTTAGGAATTCCTAGAGAGTTTCGAGCTGATAAAATGCTTACAAGGCGCCCAAGTAGGAGACCATACTCCAAGCCAGTAAGTATGGACCCTAGGATTGCAAAGGCCATGATTAACATGGCCAGGGTTAGAGAAGGTGACAGAGTGCTCGATCCATTCTGTGGAACAGGTGCTATCCTTGTAGAAGCTGGCCTCATGGGCATGAGAGTTCTGGGAAGCGACATAAGCGATGAAATGATCATAGGAACACTAAAAAACCTTGAATATTTCGGCATAAAGCCTGAAAAAATTGTGAAATGCGATGTGCGTGAGATCAATAATTACTTCAGTGAAGTAGATGCCATAGTATGCGATCCTCCCTATGGAAGAGCAGCATCTACATACGGAGAAAGTCTAGAAAAGCTCTATCATGAATCATTTGCCGTGTTTAGGGAGGTCCTTAAGAGAGGAAGGTATGCCGTTGTGTGCTTTTCGGATCCTCATTATCACTATAAAATAGGAGCTAAGTACATGAGGCTCATCTCAGTAGTCTCTTACAGGGTACACAAGTCTCTCACAAGGCATATAGGAATATATAAAAACGTCCAAGGGTGACGTTCTTGCTGAACGAGTTTAAAATATTCTTTATAGGTGTTGGAGGAACCCATCCTACTGAAAGGCACTCGCCACCAAGTATAGCAGTAAAATTGGACTCTGACTTTCTTCTTATGGACTGCGGTGAGGGCTGTGTGCGTGGGCTCTTTCACTTTGGCATAAGCACGCTCAAGATTAAGTATGTTATTCTCACGCACATTCATGGGGATCACGTCTTTGGCCTTCCAAGCCTTTTACATACAATGGCCCTTTATGATAGGAGGAGAGACCTATGTATAATTGGCCCAAGAGGTACTGCTAGGTTCATTAAGGGTCTTGTCAGCGCTTTTCCATACTACCCGTCCTATAGGATACTAATAAAGGAGGTCTCTAGCGGAGATTCAATTAGGCTTGACAAATATATTATGCTCTTCGGACCCTCAGATCATGACTGTGAGGCTATTTCTGTAAGAATAGAGGAGATAGCGCCAAAATATAAGTTAGATCAGCAGAAGATCAAAGCGCTTAAGAACCTTGATAGTGTAGAGATAAAAAGGCTAAGCATGGGAGAGCCTATTCACAGAGAGAGCTCTGTATTATATCCTGAAGAAGTCGCTAAGTATCGCATAATACCCAGATCTGTAGTATACTCTGGAGACACAAGACCAACAGAGGACATGATTAAGTTTTCAAAGGGAGCACGTGTTCTAATTCACGACTCAGCGTACTCAGAGGATCTCAGAGATGTCGCTGTAGAGTACGGACACTCAACTGCTAAAGATGCTGCAAAAATAGCACTCAAAGCTGGTGTAGATTTCCTCTTTCTGTTCCATTATAGTCCAAGAATAAAGGATGAAACAATACTTCTAAAAGAAGCAAGAGAGATATTTCCAAGAACGGCTCTTTCAAGAGATCTCACGTTCTTTAGGGTTCCAAGAAAATATATAGAAATAGGGTCAGAAAGAGTAATTTACAATTTACCGCCAAGAAGGTCTCACCTTTAAGGTAGTAAATACGTTAAACTCACTAAAGCTCAAGCAGCTCATCGTCTGATAGTCTTCTGGGCTCAACGCCAGGAGGAAGTGTTGAGGGCGCAATGTAGTTAATGATCTCGTTAACGTTCTCCCCCTCCTCAGCCTCTATGTCAACTTCTATGTCGCCAAGAGGGCCCTCTGTGACAGAGAAATTAACTCTACCTACTGTAGCAACTTGTTTATTAATCTTAAATACTATGTGATTGCCCACAATGGAGGTCATAAGGACGTCTCTGGCAGTGTCCCTTATTCTTTGCTTCTCCAAGAGTTCCTTTAGGGTTCTTAGGTTATTTGTCTCAGCGATTATATACTCTCCCTCCGTCCTCATAACGGCATCTGGGAATATGTTTAATATCGCATTTTTTACCTTTTCCTCATCCTCTGTGGGGTTTAATGGCACCCTAATTTTAACCCTCATTTTGCACCACGCGAGCTCGATTCATATCAGCAAGCCTTACAATCTAAGCTAACTAATACACTTAATAATGTTTTCTCTCCCTCTACCTAAATAAGCTTATACGACATTCGATAAACATCAAACATCTCCCATTGTACTCTCGCATGAAACCTTATGAGATTAGGCTGGCATTATTTAATAATCTCATAATGAAGGTGTTTGCATGCCAATAAGTCCTGAAGAAATAAGTTGGGACGAGTACTTCATGCAGATAGCATACCTAGTTGCTCAGAGGAGTAAGTGCCTTAGGAGGAGGGTTGGCGCTGTCATTGTTAAGGATCGGAGAATACTATCCACAGGATATAATGGCCCACCAAAGGGCTTTCCCCACTGCTCTGAAATAGGATGCATAAGGGATGCTTTAAACATGGCTTCAGGCTCTAGGCATGAGCTCTGCTGGGGACTTCACGCAGAACAAAACGCCATTATCCAGGCTGCAGTCTTTGGAGTGTCTATAAAAGGCGCAACGATGTACGTGACAAACTATCCATGTATCATCTGTGCAAAGATGATTGTTAACGCAGAGATCTCAGAGCTTGTATATGCGGAGGGCTATCCTGACCCAGCGTCAGAGATTATATTCAAAAAGTCCAATGTACAGGTGAGGAAGTACAAACCTAAGTTTAAGATCTCATTAATGGAGACTAATGTTTCAGAACATTACTGAAAATCATCTGAATATCAACGAGATCTGCGAATACTCTCAACGACCTCTTTTACAGCTTTTTTCAGGTCTTCTATAGTTCCAACATTTTCTATCACATAGTCAGCCATTCCTATTACTCTATCTAGTCCCCAAGATCTCTCTATTTCGTCTCTCATCCTGAGGTCCTCTATAGTCTTTATATCATCTTTTCTGCCTCTTTCAAGTAGCCTTTGAAGCCTGATTTCCTCAGGGGCATTAACGCATACAATTATTAAGTTTTCTCCAAACACCCTCTTAAAGTACTCAATTTCCTCAATGTTCCTAACGCCATCAATAATAACTGTCCTACCTAGCTTTCTCTCTCTAGCCAGCTCCTTTATGTATTCAACTGTCTTCCTGGCCCAGTAGTCCATACCGTGTATCCTTCTCATGTTATCGGCAAACCTCGATATCTCCTCTGGAGTCATCGGCACTCCTAGCTTCTCTGCATAAGCCCTAACAACATCGCCCATTGCAACCCCCTTTAAGCCATATAGCTCCTCCATGAGTCTTCTGACTTCAGTTTTACCAGCACCTGGATAGCCCACGATGGCTATTATTCTCATCGATCTCACCTTTTCTATTATCCTTATAGGTAGTGCTATTGCTGATAGCACAGAGCC
>QMTU01000021.1 GCA_003663585.1 Thermoplasmata archaeon | reverse complement strand
CTCATGGTGATTATGAGAGTGTTGTATTCGCCCCAAACTCACCACAGGAAATGCTAGACCTCACAATAAAAGCATTCAACACAGCAGAAATGCTAAGAACACCAGTAACAGTACTATCCGACGCTGAAGTAGGTCATATGAGGGAGAAGGTTGTAATACCTGAGAAGGTTAAGATAGTAAATAGAAAACGACCAAAGGGATCCTCTGAGAACTCATTACCATTTTGGAGTGATGAGGAGGATTTAGTCCCATCAATGCCTATATTTGGAGAGGGATATGAGCTCTTAGTGACAGGATCTACTCATAGAGGAGATGGCACGAGAGATGTTAGAAATCCAGAGACTCATGAAAAGCTCGTCAAAAGGCTTTATGAAAAGATCCACAGGAATAAAAACAAGTTTATGGAGTGGGAGGAGTTATACACAGATGACGCAAGGATTTTAGTAATATCCTTTGGAATATCATCTAGACCATCAAAAGGAGCCGTTATACAAGCTAGAAAAGAGGGTCTTAAGGTAGGATTCTTCAGACCAAAGGTGCTATGGCCCTCTCCAGAAGAGAGATTATTAGAGCTTGCAGAAAGTGTTGAAAAGGTGTTATTAGTAGAGCTGTCACTAAGAGGATATCTTATGGAAATTCAAAGAATTTTCGGAGTTAGGAATGTCGTTCATTATGGAACTCCTCGACCTGAAGTACCATTATCTTCTCAAGTGCTTGAGGTGATAAGGAGGGTTTACTGATGGCCAGCAGAACAAGATACCTAAGGGAGAAGTATCTAAGGAGGCTTCCCACAGCCTTTTGCCCAGGCTGTGGAAATGGTCAGATCTTAAGGGCATTCGTTGAGGCTGTTGATGAACTTGGCATTGACAAGAACAAGATTGTTGCTGTCTCTGGAATAGGGTGTTCAGCTTGGATTTCAAGTCCATACTTAAGAGTGGACACACTGCACACAACTCATGGTAGGGCTATAGCATTTGCAACAGGTGTTGCTCTCTCAAGACCTGATCTAAAGGTTGTAGTGTTTACTGGAGACGGTGATGGGGCTGGAATTGGTGGTAATCACCTTATACATGCTGCCAGACGTGGAGTTAACATGCTAGTGATCCTTGTGAACAACGGGATATATGCCATGACTGGCGGGCAGAGCGCTCCCACAACACCTAGGGGAGTTAAGACAAAAACACATCCTACAGGATTTCCAGAGAGACCATTTGACGTTGCTAGTTTAGTTCTTGCTGCAGGTGCAGATTACGTTGCCAGATGGACTACTGCTCATCTTGTACAGTTAAAGAACTCAATAAAGGAGGCTTTGGAGATTACAGGGTTCAGATTTATAGAAGTAATATCACAATGTCCAACACACTTTGGCAGGATAATCGGGGTCACAGATCCCTGGAGGATGATTATGAGGTTCAAAGAGCTTGCAGATAAGGGAGAAATTACAGTAGGGGTGTTTAAAAGATGATTGTTAAAGTTAGGTTTATAGGGACTGGTGGCCAGGGGAACGTACTTGCAGCTCATGTGCTTGGAGATGCTGCTGTTAGATCTGGTTATAATGCAGTTCAAACTTCTATGTACAGCGCTCAAGTTCGTGGAGCACCAACACGTGCAGACGTGATAATATCTGACGAGGAGATATTTGATATAAGGGCGGAGGATCCAGACTACTTGGTTGCTATGAGTCAAGATGCTGTTATGGCGTTTAGGAACCTTAAGCCGAGAGTCGTCGTGGCAGAGGAGCACATCCTGAACATACCATATGAGTGCGAGAAGATTCATAAGATTCACGCAATAAAGATTTCAAAGGAGCTTGGAAGCATAAGCGTCCAAAACATGGTATTTCTTGGATTCCTCATAAGAGTTATGAGGGTGATAGACATTAAGGTCGTTGAGGAGTCCATCAGAGACATAGTGAGTCCAAAGTGGGTCGAGATTGATATCAAGGCCTTAAGACGTGGTTGGGATGCAGCAGGGAATAGCGTATAAAGTTATAATACCTCAAAGTAAGGAGTTCTTAAGGGATGAAATAGAGAGATCCTTAAAGGAGGGTTTTTCTCCATTAATTATTATAGATCCTAAGAAGGAGCCCCTTATAGAGTACTTAGAAGTATTACGATCTGAGGGCCTTTATTTTACAACTTTATTGCTTAAGCTTGGGAGAATATCACTTTTAAATATAGAAAAGATAAAACTTGCACTTTTTGCGTTATTCCTCAAGCAGCTTGAAGGAGACATTGAAGTAGTAGTTGAGGGAGATGACTTCAAAGCGGAGATTGTGCTTAATCCAGAGTCTTCAGTTATTCAGCGCTTTAGAGAGATAATAGGTCACATAGGATATGAGCTCACGTATAACATACTTAGGATCCTAACTGAAGTCGCAATAGAAGGCATTGAGGGTTTTAGAGTTGGGACACTTATAATAGTTGGAAACCCAGAAGAGGTTCTAAAAAACACAATACAGATTATTCCAGATCCTTTTGTAAGCATACCAAAAGAGAAAAGAAATATAAAAAAAGAGGAAAACTGGAGAGGAATAAAGGAGTTCTTTAAGCTAGATGGAGCTATTCTTGTAGATCCAGATGGATACATAATATCAGGCGGACTATACGTTAAGGTAGATAAACCTATAAGCACAAAACAAATTAGAGTTCTAGGTGGTAGAAGACTTGCTGCTATGATGATAACAAAGTACACGGGCTCTATTGCATTTGGATTATCAACATCTGGTCAGATATTTGTCTGTAAGAATGGAGAAATAGTGTTTGAGCAGAATATAATTTAGAATGCTGAGATTTAGGATCATAACCCTTTATTCTATTTGTAAAACTTATAATTTAGCTGATGAAGCGTTTTATAACTATCAGTTATATTTTCCCGTCATGGATATAACTTAAAATAGTTAAAAGACTTTGATATATCGAGAATAGTAATATTTTTCACTATCCAAGGAGCGTGACCAATATGGGTATGAAGAACATTGTAATAGAGAGAATCGAACAAACACCAGTAGAAAAGAGAGAGACAGAAATGGTTGAGCGAAAGGGGCTTGGGCATCCAGATAGCGTGGCTGATGGGATTGCAGAAGCTATAAGCAGAGAGCTCTGTAGAGAGTACTTAAAAAGGTATGGAGTAATACTTCATCACAATACTGATCAAGTAGAAGTTGTAGGTGGAGAAGCTGAGCCTAGATTCGGTGGTGGCGAGGTTCTAAGACCTGTTCTTATATTCATTTCTGGTCGTGCGACCTATAAGGTGGGAAATGACATAATACCAATTCATGACATAGCTATAAACGCTGCTAAGGAATACTTAAGAAGAAACTTCAGAAACCTAGATGCAGAGCATCACGTAGAGTACATAAGCAGGATAGGACAGGGCTCTGTAGATCTTCGTAGGGTTTTTGAGGAGAAGGAGAAGGAATACCCAAGAGCAAATGATACTTCATTTGGTGTGGGATTTGCTCCATTTACAGATACCGAGAGGATTGTCCTGGAGACAGAGAGGTATATCCTCACAGAGCTCTACAAAGAATATAAAGAGATAGGGGAAGACGTAAAGGTCATGGGGGTGAGGAACAAGGATATAATCCACGTGACTATAGCCCAGGCATTTGTATCAAAGTACGTACCTGATCCTGATCACTACATAAATATTAAGGAGGAAATAAGAGAGAAAATAGCAGACAGGCTTTCAAAGCTTACTGATAGGGAGGTTAGAGTTTATATAAATACGGCAGATGATCCGGCACGCGACATATACTATATAACAGTCACAGGCCTCTCAATGGAGGCAGGCGATGATGGTAGTGTAGGTCGTGGAAACAGAGTAAATGGTCTGATAACCCCATATAGGCCTATGAGCATGGAGGCTGCAGCAGGGAAGAATCCTGTGAACCATGTGGGCAAGCTGTACAACATTCTCTCCTTTAAAATTGCTGAGAGAATATATGAAAGCTTGGGTGGGGATGTAGAGGAAGTTTATGTAAGAATAGTCTCGCAAATTGGAAGGCCCATAAATGACCCTCTCACGGCCAACGTACAGTTGCTCATGAGCAAGAATAAGGAAATACCTGATAATTATATTGAGGAAATTAGGGGTATAGTAGAGGACATGCTAGACAATATAAATAAGCTAACAACGGATCTAATTAACGGTAAGGTTCGCGTTTTTTGATCCTCTTTATTTAAGTTTATTTCATGAGGTACTGTATTTCTCTCTTGACAAAAAACGTTATATGCGATTTTCTTGAATTCTTGTTTTAATAGATTAAGCTATATAAAAGGTAGATCTGTATGAGGCAGAGGGTTGTGATCCCACTTATATCTAAGAGACCAAGCATGATGCTAAGAATAACTGCTGATGAGGATATAATAAGTGAATTTTTTGTGATACTACTCAGAGAGCTAGGAGTGCCGCCTAGGATACAGATAGATATTTCCCAAAATATAGAGAGGAAGCACACGGCCTATGCCGTTATTAGTGTGGACAGTGAAGAAGAGCTTAAGAGAAAGAAAGAGGAAATTGAAAGGATACTAATGAATGTAAAAGATATCTCCTGGGACATAATTGAATATAGAAAGTATGGGAATTATTACATTGCTAGCACTTTTTTTGAGTTCATTATAGAAACTACGGACGAGCCTACAGTGATGATGGGGGTGACGAGATATCTTAGAGCTATAGAAAAGATGACGAAAGATATGGGAAGTACAGCATACAAGGTCATGTTTGCCCTAGGAACTGAGAGTGGGAACTGGATCGTAGAAAAATATGGAGAGTCCTTAAGTGCTCTTCTAAGTGAGGGAAGGGCTAAGGACGTTATTGAATTTGTAGTCAAGATACTTGAGTACACAAAAAACATACCCTTATGTGAGATATCGTCTGATGAAAGCACGCTTACAATCACATTCTTTGAAAGGGAATACAGGAAAGTATGCTTCTCTCTTGCAGAATACGTTTATGGCATATTATACGGGCTTTTTAAGAGCATGAACGTGGAGGTGTCGCTAGAAAAAGACGAAAGAACTTCAAGAACGCGTGCAATTAAGGCTCTAATGCCAGAGAAAGAAGTGCTCATAAAGATTGATTTTAAGTGCTAACAGCGTATGGTGGGCCCGCCCGGATTCGAACCGGGGACCTCCGCGTTGTGAGCGCGGCGTCATAACCAGGCTAGACCACGGGCCCTTGGCATACATTCATACCATAAAAATATGCGTGAAGTTCATAAGCTTTATCTTAAGCATTTTCTTCATAGAGGAAGACGTAGGCCAGACCGAAAGAATGCCATATCATAGAGAACACTCTGTACACGATTGCAACTACAGGCCCCTCATAGGACTTCCCTAGTAATGAGCTGAGAAGAACACAGGTACCCTCTTGTACTCCTATTCCCCCAATTCCTGCAGGAACACCAGCTGATAGAGCAACGAATACATATACAACAAAGGCCTCAAAAAAGCTGTAATTAAACGGTCTTGAAAACAGGTAAAAACTCAGCAAAGATGAGATGAAAATCAAAACGCTTAGAAGTATATTAACCGCGACATTATTTGTTGTACTTCCGTTTACAGAATATCCTAAAAGATCTCTTATGATCTCGTATCCACCAAATCTTCTAATTATTGCCTTTTTGAGCTTATTGTCCCTAGAGAGAACATAATAAGATACAACAAGGATCCCAAAACTTATTATTCCAAATACAAGCACTATGACAACATAATTTCCATATGAGATGAAGTTTAGTATAAAGACTATTGCTAAGGCTAGCATAACGAGCTTTACTCCCGTATCAACCGCATTTATGAATATAAGCTTTGAGAATACCTCTCCAAGACCTTTTCCAGAGATCTTAGCGAGCTTCTTAAGTATCATTGCATATCCTATCCTTCCTGGAGTGACATCTGCCAATATTAGCCCATATAAATGTAGAAAGAAGGCTTCAGTATATCTTATTGAGGGCCCAAAGAGCATTTTTATTCTTAGAGCAGAAATGGAATCTATTAAGATCATTGAGAAGATTACAAGAATTACATCTCTTATGCTGTATGCTGTTATTAGCCTTAAATTCCCCCCAAAAAGTCTTGCAATGTAATAAGCAGCTATGATTGTTATTAGGGCGTTTATGCTGTAATAAATGAACCTATTGAGGTTCTGAACCTTTCTTTGAGGCTCATCCTGAAATCTCTGAAAAGCGGCCATAGTACATCTGACCTATTATCTTCTCTCTTTTCTAAGAAGCGTCCAAAGTTTAAGAACATCTTTTCCCATCTTAAAGGCATCTCTTAGTACGTTTACATGTTCTCCTTTACCATGTACGTACGTTGTAGGAATCTCAACTATCCTGTATCCTTTCTTCCATGCCCTCACAATTATCTCGACATCCATAGAAAGTCCCGTGAGGTGCTTTGGTAGGCATTCTTTAAGTACAGTCCTTCTAAATCCTTTAACTCCAACTTGAGTATCTCTTACGTTTATTCCAAATAAAACTCTAACAAGGATGTTAAACAAAAAGCTGAAGGCTTTTCTTACTCCAGGTATTTCCGTTTGAGACTTTGGATGTCTTCTGCTGGGTATTACGATGTCATAGCCTTTCTTTAAGTGCTCGTATATTTTAACTATGGTCTCAAACGGAACTGGAAAGTCTGCATCGAGCATTATTACATAATCCCCCCTGGAAACCTCAAATGCCCTTATAAGGCCTCCACCCTTGCCCAGCCTTCTATCATGAGGAATAAACACAAAATGAGGATCTAAGGATGCTATTTTCTTTAGGAGTTCCTTTGTCCTGTCAGTAGAGCCATCTTCTTCTAGTATTACTTCAAACTTATCAACAAATCTTTGTAAATCTTTAACAAGCTCTAGGTATCTTTTGTAGTACCTTTTTATCCTTTCCTCCTCATTGTAATGTAAAATCACGACTGAAAGCTCCATTGAATGATCCTCCTATTGGAAATATAACAGATAAGTATAACAGAATTGCTAGAGCCTTTTATCAAGCTATTCATTGGCTTGAAACGTAGTACATTAAGGCACTGCTTTACATGGTAACCCCTATACTTGTGCTCTTGAGTTTCTCAAATGACTCTTTAAGAGCTCTCTTAATAATATCAAAATGCTCTCTATACTTCTTTGAGACGTATACCCTTATTGTAATTGTATAGAGTGGATAGCCCTCTGCTATCTTCACTATTGGAACTTCATACAGCTCTCCATTTCTAGTCTTCACAGCTATTGTGCCCTTAACCTCTCTTGGGTTATCTGGTAGGTATTTATACTTAGTGTGATCGAATACTATGTCATTTTCAGATATCCCAAGTGACTCAAGCTTTGGTAAAACTTCTTCCTTTACCTCCTCTATATGCTTCTTAACGTCGAAATACCTATAGCTGACTGCAGCATCCTCCCCTCTAAATGGTATATCAATAAAGTAAATCATCTTCCATGGAATTATCCTTCTTATGAGCATGGAGGCGTATTCATATGCCTTTTTAAGATTTTTATCTCTAGTTGTCCTTCCATCTCTTAGTATTGAATATATCACGGATTCATCTGTCAATGTGAGGAAGTCCTCGTATTCTCCTTGGACAGCCTTTAAAACAATTCCTTCAAAATCATAGTACTTGTTAGCCTCAAACAGCATGTCCACCACTATAAAATCTGTTGCACGACAAGTAGGGTGGAAATACACGCTTGAGAACATGTACGATCTTGCCATGAGGAAATTCCTCAGGGTGCTTATGGCCTGTTCTGCGATCGCTATCTCTCCATTGATCTTTTCTGAGAACTTTATAAGCCTATAGTAGTCAACAAATCCGTATTCTTTTGTTCCTGTATAGTAGGAGTCTCTCATGAGGAAGTCCATTATGTCAGCTGGATATATCCAGTTCTTAACAACATAGTGGTATGGTCTTAGCTCCTCAGGAATTTCATTGACATTATTGTGTGCTATCTTCATGAATATGTCATCTATGCCGAGGCTGTTTAAGTGATCTATTATCTCAGAGTTCCTTATGAGCATAAGTCCAAGATCCTCATGAGACTTTATTCCTCTACGTTTTAGCTCCTCGCTTTTTTGAATAATTGCATCGTCAAATGT
>QMTU01000020.1 GCA_003663585.1 Thermoplasmata archaeon | reverse complement strand
GTTCTTGGAGTTGAAATGCCCTATCTTATTCCCGTAAGGCCGAAAGTAAGCACATATAGAGCCTCCTTTACTAAAATTAAGACAGGAAGCCTTGTTGGTTGGGGAGAGTTTTTAGTATTTGGAGAAAGATTTTGGCCAATACATCCTGATTTTCACAGGTACCTTAAGGAGTCCCTAGTAGGAAAAGACTTATTTAACATGTTTGATGCAATATATGACTCGAGAATAGATTTTGGTGTGGGCTTAGAGATAGCATATTTAGATCTTATAGGAAAAATCATGGGCACTTCATGGAGTAACATATATGGAAGAAAGAGAGATTCTTCACATGTAGTTTATGCATATGCTCCTGGAATACCGCCCACATATGACTTCCATAATTTTGACTACATAATGTTTATATCCAGTGGATCATGGGAAAGAGATGAGGATCTCCTCCAAACAATGGACATTACTACAGGAATTTACTGGCCCACTCCAGAGACCATGGAGCTTGCAGATGAATTTGGGCTTCTAATACTATCTGAAAATCCTATAGCAAGATATACAGACATACCACTTCTTAATAAGTACAATTATCTTACATTTCTCTCCCAGAGAGCGTTTTGGGATTATGACTATGTTATGATAGATGTAAGCACGTTTGGCATAACTAAGTCTATGAGAATAGCTGACATCCTTGAGTCATACGGCATTGTTCCAATACTGTTTCCTGGCTTCTCTTCATCTCTTCTGAACTCAGTAGCGTTTCATATCTCACTTCTGTATACCGATGCTCTTCTCGTTCTTACATCTCACTTTCTACATGAAGACATAGGATCTCCAAGCTTTACTGTAGAAGACGGAGAAGCCCACGATATCAGAAGACCTGGAAATGGTTGTTGGATAAATCATGGTATTATAGCGAAGTACTCTATAGATCTTAGTTCCCAGTAATCTATACGTGACAATAATACAAAGTTTATATAGAGGCTCTCGATATGGAATAACAAAGAGCTCCTGGCACATGTTTTCCCTTTATAGAGGGTGGTTTCGGTGAGATGCTATCGAGGCATCATTACAGGCATACTTGTACTACTATTAGTTGTTGGACTGGTAATAACGCCTATTGAGCAGCTTATTATCATTAAAGCCGAAAGTTATAGTAGCCCCATAGTAATTATTGACAATAACTATAACATACCATACATAAAGGGAGGAAATGGTACAAAGGAGAGTCCATACATAATAGAGAATGTAACGATATCTGTCTCTGGAGAGCCTGCGCTCATGATAGAAAACTCAAATAAACATATACTTATAAGAAATGTCACGCTCATATCTAGGAATTATAAAGCAGTAGTGCAATTTTACAATACAAGTAATGTAATCCTAAGGAATGTCAGGATATGTGGAGAGATGAGCGATTATGGAATACTACTTAACAACGTCAGTCAAGCATCTTTTTTGAACCTTACCATAAACGGTACCTTAGCTCCTCTATTATTTACCAGTCCCAACGATCTAAAGAACGCATTCAAGAACGTCTTATTCTATGGAAAGAAAGTTCTAATCATTACGGACAGGAGTAACATCATATTATCAGGAACGTATGCCCAAATATTTCTATACAATGTTGAAAACGCAACATTGGATGGGGTTTCAATTGCAGCTGGGGGAATAGAATTCATAAATTTCGGGCTGTGGGTAAGTAAGGCTATAGGGCTTGTTATTGAGAACTCCGCTATTAAAGCAGCACGTGCAGTTACCATTGAATCCTCTAGGAACGTGACAATAAAGAACTCAACGCTTGTATTTACAAATTATGGGATTTCCATTGAAAACTCGAGCTATGTTATAATATCAAATGTAGCACACGTTGCAAACATGAAGAACGTTGCACTAAGGATTCGGGGATCATCTAAGGTTTTCATTGAAAAACTGCAGCTGAACTCTATTGGGCTTTCAGTTGTAAACTCAAAAGACGTTATCATAAGTGAGGTAAAGATTTCTGAAAATGGCATAAACATTGAAAGATCTAAAGATATTAGACTTATAAACGTAGAAATAACGAACAACAAGGTTACCTCGCTGGAGATATCATCATCAGAGAGCATATACATAAAGGGTCTTGTGATGAAGAACATAAGGTTCGTCTATGGAGTTGACGTCGAAAAGGAAGAACGTGTAAACGCCTTTGTCATGAAATTTGTGAAGGACATCACTGTAGAATCATCGATAATTCAGAATGTCTACGCTGGAATCGTGATCATTAGTGGGAATGGAATAACCTTGAGAAATACAACTATATATGACGCTGTTATAGGGCTTGAGGGCTATTACATGAATAACTTAACAGTTCTTGATAGCTATGTTGCAAAAATTGTCTCTGTTGGTCTTAGGATCATGCACTCAAACAACGTAGTAATATCAGCTTCAAAGTTCTCTAAAATAAGCGTGACTGGAATTGAATTTTTCTCCGTTAAAAATGCGAAAGTGGAACATAACGTCTTTGAGAACATCAAGAACTATGTGGTGGAAGACTCACAACACTATTATTTACACAATTACTGGGATAAGTACACCGGGGAAGACAAGAATGGAGATGGGTACGGAGATGAAAAGTTCCAGGTAACGTCCTTCTCATGGGATCCAGCGCCCTCTATAGAGAAGACTACAAACCCTCCAGCGCCAACGCCTGAGATCCCAAGATCATGGCTGAGTGGAGAAAACATTATTCTCATTGGGATAATAGTAATATTTGTCGTTGTCATCATATTTAACGTCATATATTACATAAAGACCAGACGTGAACGGCTATAAGGTGCTCTAAGGGATGAAAGAGAACATACTAAGTCTTGTTGATACTATAAAAGACCTAAAGAAGTGCAGCACATCTGAAGCCCTCGAAATGCTAATGTGCATTAAAATATTCATGGAAAAGGGACTTATAACGCATTTAGAGGACGTTCCAGAGTACGTCTTAATAAAGATTTCAGATCATACTCTAAAGGCTCTTGAAGAAGTTGATTATCACGATATTCTAAGTGTATAAAGTGGGAGCTTGCAAAGACGCTTAAAAAGTTTGAAACTGAGGAACTTCTATTTGAACACACGTGGATTAAGGTACTTGAGGCTTTGTTGAGTGGAGGTATAAAAAGGGTAGTAATGTACGTGGACTCTCCGCTTGTTGCTATAGTCTCCAGCAGGGTTCTTGCTGAGAAAATTAGCATAGACTTGTGCCCAATAAGGCCTAGTAGCCACGAACTCGTAAAAAGAACTCTAAAAGTGTTGTCTAACAGTTGTAAACGGAAATATAGGATAAAAACGCTTTTAATAGCGCCAACCAAATTTTCCAAAAAGGACGTTAATGAAATCATTAGTCTTATAAAGAGGGCATCTTACGTAGGATCTTTAGTAGTCTTACTAATTCCAAGGAAAATATTCCTTGCAAGAAAGGGTATTCTCTCATATCTTACTTTAGGGGACTGCACGTTTCTCTCAATACTATCATCTATGTTTTTAGGAGAAAGGATGTCTATGATCATCATGGCACGAAGTTATCAAAAAACAGAGCCGTTCCCTGTAGGAGATCGCATAGGGGTTGTACGGTATAGCACTCCACTTATTGTTAACCCTAAAAATATCACTTCTATTGACAACTTTTGGGGTGTAAACCCATATAACGTACAAGAGGGACTAATAACAGGTAAGGATGAGGCTTATGTTGTCATAACTCTTGAGGACGATCGCACTGTTGGCCTTTCATATGTTTCAACTGTAGGAAAGCGTTCTTTAGGGTTTAGAAATGCAGGATTCATTGAAAGAGATGTTTTGTATCCTGTAGTTAGATTTTCTGACTTAAGGTGGCCAAAAACTATAACAGAATACTGTATAGTACTTCCCATAAAGGATGGCAAAATTTTAGAGGAAGAAGAGCTTAAAAGGATGTATCCCAATGCACATGCCTTTTTCCTCAGGGAAAAGGATAAGCTCCTTTCTAGGAGGGTTAGGTATTACCAAGTGTCTCAAGGGGTCCCATTTTATTACGTTAACGTAAGTAATCACATGTTAGCCCCCTATAAAGTTGCCTGGAAGAGCATCATTAAGGACTTCTATGTTTCCTTAATAGAGCCTCAAAAAGAGAAACCAGTCATTCTTCTCTCAGGAATTCAGTATATACCGATTTATGATAGAAATGAAGCACTTTATTTATTTGCTCTTTTGAACTCTAGCATAATTAAAGAGATTTTGGCCGGAAATGAGTATAACACAAAGATATCAATAAAACTAATTAAGAGCATCAAGATCCCAAAGTATAATAGAGAAGATGAGCTTCACAGAGAACTTGTGAGAGTATCATCAAAGGCTATAAAGAGCTGGAACAAGACAAAAAATATTCCAGAGGACATTTTAGAGGAAATGGATAATATCGCAAAGAATATTATTAATAAGAGTATCCTGAGGGCAAAATAAGCAAATATACGTAAAGCGCTAATCCCTTGTATGCTTTTATGAGATAAGCTGCTAGATCTTACTAAGAGATTCCTGCTTCAAAGGTAAATGTGTTAGCCCTGTTTTCTAGTTTTAAACTCCGTGTACCCGCACTTTCCGCAAGTCCATCTATCCTTGTGCTCTGCAAGGAATGTTCCAGGACCACACTTTGGACAGAACCTCCTTTTCCTGATGACCTTTCCATCCTTTATTTCATAGTATTTATAAATGCTCTCAGCTCCCTTCGCCATGATCAAGCACCCTCCTTAGCTTCCTCAATAAGTCCGTGTTTCCTCAGCATATGCTTTGGCTCTATTCTCCTTAAGTCCTCAATGGAGTCGTATATCTTAGCGTATACCTTACTGACAGTCCATCCAAAACCTGTTCTTATATAGTGTATTATTACAAGATCCTTGTTTACTCCAAACTCTGACGCTATCAGATTTCTAACGTCTTCTCTTGAGGGTGTTGCTGATTTCTTATGCACTATTCTTGCATAGATTTCTGTCCTCTTGAGCAATGGGTTATACTTTTTAGACTCTATCTGAAGCTCCATGCCAGGTCACCACCATTCTTTTGAGGATATCTTGAGCTTTCCTCTTTAACGTCCTGTCAACTTTTATAAATACCGTCCCCTGATCAGGTTGTCCATATGCTATATGAGTTCCATCAGGTGCGTAAATTATTGTAGGTATCACGGAAAGATCTTCCTCTCCCTCAACCACGATAAGCGTGTTCTGCATCTCACTAAATGCTCTCGAAATTACCTCCATAAGCTCCTCAGATATAGTCCCAGGGCTGTTCTTTACTTTAACTCTTCTATATTCTTCAGGAAGCCTCTTAAGTATGGTCTCATGTCTAGGAAGGAACTCTCTTTTTGTCTTAAAATCAACAATTGCTATTAAAGGTTTTTTACCGCACTCAAGCGCCTTTGAAGTACATATGTCACCAACAGTTACCAGTATGCCATTTATATTTTTATATCTTTTACATATCTCGCAATCATCAGTTATAAGCTCTCCTATTGGCTTTTTAAGCTCTAGTCTGAGATCATCAGGGAGTATGTACACCCTTCTCATCATCGCTTCACTCCATCTCTACTGCAAACATCCCCTCAATATCTTCATCGATATCTCTGTAATCCTTTAATATCTTCCATGCCTCAGACTTAGCAGAGTTTATTATAATTAATCTTCCAGCCCAATACGTTGTCTTAGGTTCTTCTGAGCCACAGACCGGACATACCTGTGAGTTGACAATATCCTCAGGAAAGAATGTTGTGTCAAATATGAACCCACAATTGGGACATGCTTCATATCTTGCTTCTCTTTTTGGCATTTCTACTCACCTACTTAGAAGACCTCCACTCATCTTTCCCTAATCCAGGTGTGCGCATTGAGAGACCAATTCTCCATGGTCTTAAGCTTCTCATGTCCTTTATTCCCAGAGGAGGTATTGTAAAGCTCTGATTTTTTGATATTGAGACTATTCTGACCCTTACTTTATCTCCAATTCTTACGTAATACTTAGTTTTTTCACCCTTAACCTCAGTTTTAGAAAACAGGAACCTGTCGTCGTAGATCTGACTGACGTGAAGAAGGCCGTCAACAACACCTAAGTTCACGATTAGCCCAACCCTATCTATTATATGTGTTACAAACCCATCTATTACCTCCTTGTTCTCAGGACTATATACTAAGGCCTTTATGCGAACCCTTTGGTAAACATTCGGATCACCAAAGGTAATTTTTCCATCCCCAATTGGCTCAACGTCTAATGGTAGTATTATAATCCCTACGTTTTCACTATACGGTTTTTTTGAAAGGTTCTCTAAAATGATCTCCCAACATACCTTCTTTACGTCTTCCATCATTCTTGTTGGCGGAATTGCTACAGTGTCCTCAATTGTTACAAGTTTATACACGCGTGAACACCTCCACCTTTAAGCGTGAGCTATGCGTGAGCATGTAACTATACTAGTGAAAAGATTAGCACTTGAATTAGAGAGCATTGAGTTATTAAGAGTTTTGATTATACTAGGATCGTCTAAGGTAGTACTTGCAGAACCACTTTAGTTAAATTTAGCTAATTTTTATAAGAATAATTTCCCTTAAAGGTCATCAGCCCAGTCAATGAGCCTTAGAGGGATCTTTATGAGCGCAAAGGTTCGAGGAGAACTCTTTATAGTAACAGCAGCAGTCCTTTGGGGAACTCTTGGAGTTGCTGGAAGGATCGCGTATCAGTACGGATGCACACCAGGGCAGCTTATGTTCTATAGGATGCTTTTCGTCCTTCCATTTATAGTTTATGTCCTTATGAGAACACCAAAGAGATACATAGGCCTCTTACTTTTCTTTGGCGCAATCATTGTCACTCCCTTTTACTTAATTTACTTCTATGCTGTTAGATATGTTGGAGCGTCAACAGCTGCTTTAATATTGTATACAGCCCCGGCATATGTTGCAGTTATATCTGTAGCATTTCTAGGAGAGAGACTCAATTGGGTTATACTTCTAGCACTTTTTATGGCGTTACTTGGGGCTATTTTTGTAAATATGGGAGCTGGAATGAAGAAAAGCGCTATTGGTGTGCTTACAGCATTTTTAGCAGCTCTCTTATATGCACTTTACATAGTTGGTGCAAAAAAGCTAGTTTCAATGAAAATACCGTCTGAAAGCGTTGCTTTAGTGCCATACTCCATATCCATACCAATACTGTTCCTTTACTCACTTATCATAGAAAAGCATGTGCTATTAGATAATATACATCAGCTTATAGCAGCATTATATCTTTCACTATTTCCTACAGGACTTGCATATGTTCTCTACAATATTGGTCTAAGAACTGTTCAAGCAAGCACAGCAAGCATTTTATCAACTGTAGAGCCTGTAAGTGCCACAGTACTTGCCTGGATATTGCTAAGAGAGACAATAACTGTGTTTAAGTTAGCAGGGGCTGCTTTAATAGTATCATCCGCAATAATAATAATAAAATTTGGCAGAAGCGAATAGGGTCCAGCGGACGTGGTCTTTTATAGGCATACGCCCGCCTTGGGGCACATCAACCTCAGCCCCCTCTGGGTTCATCGGAGCATATCATTGGTCTCGCCCCTTCCGGGGGAGGAAAACCCAACATTCTTAGGATGGGCTTATGGAGGACCTGTCCCTTTCGGCGCTTCATCCTCCCGCCACATCTGGGGCAGGTATGGCCTCCTTTATCGTGTAAAGTCATTCCATATTTACCTACCAAATACTTAACAGTCTCGCAAGGCTTATTCTAAGCTATTGATGTTCTTCTTAATCCCCAAGAGCTTTTGCCTAGCCTTAAGCACGACTTTAGCATTATCTCTAATTTTCCTAAGATATCCAAGAGGAGGAAATAATATTGCATCTTTAGGACACATTTTTGCACATGTGTCGCAACCTATCATACAGTTATACGGCCTGGCAACAATCGGCTTCATGTTCTTAAAATCCCAATCATAAACTGTTCTCCCACAGGTGATAAGACACACGCCACATCCTATGCACCTTTCATAATCTATTTGTGGATACCACTTTATTTCTCTTCTAGGAATCCCCCACCACTCTTGCCTTGAAAGATCCTTTATAGGCCTTCCAAGAATATCCTTCATGAAGGCACCTCCTAGGT
>QMTU01000019.1 GCA_003663585.1 Thermoplasmata archaeon | reverse complement strand
GGTATTGGTGGATCCACTCTCACATAAGCGATGATTTTGGGCTCATATGGCTTTCTGTCTTTAAGTTCAAGTACTAAAAACCTTGATGCTGGTGTTGATCCCTTTATCTCTAGTATGTGAACGTACTCATCAGTACCACACCTTTCACATAGTGGCCTGACATTTGCCTCCATAATGTTCCCACACTTTTCACATTTCCAAAGGGCAACTATTTCCTTCTCAGATGCGTAGTGATACTGCTCAAGCTCTGCTATTGCCTCATAATCATTTTCATACATAGCCTCCCTTGCAACGATGTGATATCTATACAGCTCCTCCCCTGTCACAGGATTATACCTTGGAATATCGTATTCCTTAACCCAACAAGGCCATATCTTTAGTTTCTCTCCATTATTTAGGATCTTATAAAGCTCATACTCATTAAACTCAAGGATCTTTTTCTTTCTTCTTTTTATAGATCTATAAACGCGATCCTCAACAACTATCTCCACTCTCTCTGAGTCTTTAAACCACTGAGCGATGTTTCCAGTAATCTTTAATGTATACACTGTATCCTCAACCTTCACCCTAAGAAGACCATACCATCTATGAATGAAACGCTCCTCGCGTTTTCCAGCAATAGTCCCAGATAGTATCCTCACTCTTCGAATCATGAATTACACCTCTCTAAGAAAAGCAATAATGAGCTGAGAATGTCTGGTTCAATTCAAATATGAGAGCTCAGGAGCCTCCTTAAAAATTACTCTTTTTTGAATTCCATTATATGTTTTTCGAGTGAACTTCAGAACAAGCATTTCTTAAGTATAGCTAAGCTCCTATCATGACTTTTTCTTTTGAAAGCCTCGCCCTTTAGGGCGGGGAGGAGGTCAGATTTAAGAAAGCATGAGCACATAAAGAACTTCAGAGGCATGCACTATCTTCTGTCTCCCTTCTTTGTCCTCAACTATGGCTGTACCATCTTTATGAACATCTAAAAGCTTTCCGACGATTTCCTGACCATCTACTAACTTTATCAGGAGCCAACTCATGAATGAATGGCAAAGTCTCTTAAAGATAACTATGGGATCTGCTGTCCTTTTCAGCAATTCATAGTAAACTACTGTTCCTAGGAGAATTTCATTTAAGTTAACTTCTCTTTTAATGATCCTCTTTAAGGATATCGCTTTTTCTATTGGAGGATCGTTGTTTACATTAATACCAATACCTATCATGTAGTGAACTTTAGGATGCTCAGATATAGCCTCAACGAGAATTCCAGCAAGTTTTTTTCCATATGCATAGACATCATTTGGCCATTTTATGGAGACCTCTAGATTATACTGTACTTTAAGAAACAGCACTATTGCTAAGGGAGCTATTATATTAGGATAAATGTCAAGACCTGTGTCAAGAATTGTTATCCAGAGACCACCAGCCGGGGAGTACCAAACCCTACCAAACCTTCCTCTACCTGACAACTGTACATCAGCTCTTATTATGCTTTTACGGAAATTCTTTTTTAGTATTTTTTTAGCAATATCCTGAGTTGACGTTGTTTTAGTAACATGTATATATTCATACCCCAACCTCTTTAAAGCTCTCTTAAGATCCTCTTCGTATAGCTTTTGAGATGAAACTCCCTTTATGACATTTCTTATAGTGTATAATAACTCTCCTAAGAGCCTCTCCTTGGATCTTTTACTTAGCATTTATATCTACCTAATCAAAGCTCTCTTGGATGCTCAATTAGCATCTTACCAAATATTATGGGTTCTTTCTCCCACGGAAAAACTACCCACTTTGTAGTTGTAAATAAGTAGAAATCTGGGGTTACTATCGAAGATGGTTTATAAGCTATTGTTGCAATTCGAATTTCACTAGCTCCAAGAGATCTTAAGTAATTAATTGCATTTTTTAGAGTCATTCCTGTGTCTGCTATATCATCAACCAGTAAAACTTTCTTTCCTTGAACTTCTTGAGGAGTTTGAAGAGGTATTAACAGTATGGGCTTTTCAAGTCTGTTATCATGCTCATCATAAAACGTCATGTGTATACTCCTCATTGGAATTTTAAGTATGTGGGAGAGTCTTACTCCTGGTATAAGACCACCTCTAGCTATTGCAATTATTAAATCTGGCTGAAATCTTGTTTCCCTAAGCTTAAGTGCTATATACTGTATGGCCTCTTCAAATTCTGCCCAGCTAAGATAGATCTTAGCAGGCATGCTTAGACCTCCGTCTTACCCTTCGACTTAAGAGAAATCAAGCATAAGCTTTAATATCCTTCGCCTTCATAAACTCTCTAAGCAGTGAGGTAGCGTAACAGCCCTTATATAACTCAAAAGATAGTACCGCAGTATTTTCCTTAAATTTCCAAAATATCCACTTAACAGGCACCCCCAGTGCTCTTCTAGTTCCCTCTGACGTCAGTTCTGGCATGTTTGGTACTACAAAGTCTTTAGGGTTTATGCCCTCATCTTGAAGTATCTTCATCTCAATTTCTCCAGGTTCGCCTTTTGCTATAAGGGCCTTTGTTCCAGGGACAAGTCCTGTGACAAACGCCTTTCCTTCCCTTACTTTTTTCCTGATCTTGTCAATGTTCCATCTATCAACGTATATACCGTGAGACATTTCAAGGGTTATGGGTCTCACAAGAGGTATTATTATATCTCCCTCCACAGGCTCCATTATAGGAAGACCTCTCCTTATTCGCTCGCTTAGTATTTTGTTAAACAGGTATGACTGATATGCGTATATGTATATTATCCTCAATGGTTTTGGAAGAGATCTAAAGGCTCCAATGAAATCTCCAGGATGCCTCACTAAGTGCTCTAGCATTCTCTTATCGAATACCATTCTCCTTGGCATCATCCTATAAGCCTCTTCATAATCTCTGGTCTCTAACAGGTACTTTCGAACTTCTAATACATCTGGAGCCTCTCCTCCATAGGGTTTTGCCACTAATGTAAGAAATGCCTCCTCGAACTTGCCCATGAGCAGTAACTTTCCAACAATGTGAGAAATTGGTCTCACACTACCAAATCTCTGAACACCATAGAAATTTGGAAAACCTCCATAAGTATCTAGCTGCTCTTTATTCTTATAAAATAGTTCCTCAGCGTTTTCAGAAACGTCCCTAATAGTGACCGTAAATCTATTCCCGTATAAGTCACCAAGCTTTATTAGCCTGTTAGTTCTAAAGGCTTCAAGAACTTCTACATTTTTAATTGTCTTTACGACCTCTACAACATTCTCTAATTTTCTTTTTGTAGGAATAACTATGAGCTGCGTTGTAATAGCTCGTTTGTCCTTAGTTCCTGCAAAGTGTATCTGAGAAGCTCTAAGTCCTAATTTTCTAGCAATACGATCAAAAAGTCTAAATGTCTCCCAATTTTTTGTCCTTATTCTTAGCGCAATAAATGGCCCATTGTCAACCCTTGGAAGATCATATGAAAGCTCATCAACTATAAAATCTTCAGGGCGTGTCCTAAGTCTTCCCCCAAATCCAGGATAATCTGTGAGGTATACTTCCATGCCTATATTCCTTTCAATTTCTGGAACTTCCTCGCATGGCATACCTATCTCTTTTTGTTATGATCCTCGTAGATCTTGTCCACTATTTTAACCAGCTCCTCAGCCTCTCCGAGGAGCTCATCTACAGCCTTTTTAAGTAGATCTTTAGGATTACCCTTTCTTACTCTGAAAACGAACATTACCTCTTGCTGCAATCCTCTAAGGTCAATTGGGGCACTTACGTTATCTGGTAACAATAGGTAGGGACTCTTAAGTGGATGAGACACATTATAATAGGCATACTCGACTTCTGGATAGGATAGCAGTTTCTCTCTTAAAGCATTTAGTAGCGTGTGATCTTCTCCAATAACCCTAAATTTCATAACCTTATTATCATCAGATCTTTCTGGGATTATTTCCATACTTATCACCTCCAATAAAGTATCTCCCATATAGCTCGCTGATCTTTCTAGTCTCATTTGTGTTGCAGTGATCACACCTTAAAGTGTTTCCAGAAACTCTCCTTAGTGGCCTTCTGCATATGCTGCAAAAAGCATTTATAACTCCCATGTCTGGAGGTTTTACAGTAAGAAATATCCCTCTTTGAGTGCTTATGACCTTAGCTCTTACTATATCGGATGTTCTAAGCTTCATACGAATATCCTTTATGAACTCATTCGCAATCTGGGATATGGGTATCGCAGCAGTATAAATAGGGGATGCTATGCTCCTGTAAGCCTTTCCTTCTATTGCCAATATTTCTACAATTGCTATGTTCTCCTTAACCTCAGTCACAGTAGCAATTACCACTTCTCCTTCCTTTATTCTTGGAATCTCCTTCAGAGGGGAAACACTTATCATTAAGTCCTTCACAGCAACCCTTCCAAGAACCTTTGAATAAATCCTTCCTCCAACCTCATATACATTTTCTCCAGGAAGGTATTCTTCTAGAGTACCTAGCTCTTGGCCTGGAATGACAAGTTCCCCGTCTTTTATCATGTCTAAACCACCTAGCTTTTACGTTAGCTGATGAATGTGATAAAATCTACCTCTAAGTAATTTTGGAAATATTGTAGGTACTCCATCAGCTATAGACCTTTCAAAGGACTCATGCTTAAAAGACTTTACTTTACTCATCACTAGCCTTTGGTATCAGGATTGAAGCTAAAGGTGCTCCTATGACAGCAAGTATCACCTTTGTCATAAGGTGATAAGATAGAGCATATGAAAACGCTTCAGATATCTCGATCCCAAATTTAGAAAGATATAGTGCCACAACACCTTCGAATGTTCCCATTCCTCCTGGAGTCACGGGGACTATCTTAACCATATTCCCAAGAGCCTCTGCTATGACAGCATTATACCAGTCAATCATTGGGACAAGAGTGCTGAAGGAAACGCCCTCTATAAGCCATGATATGATCGATATCACTATAGAAGCATAAAAGAGCTTACTGTTAAGAGCAACTCTCATCGTGTAGACAATGTTTGCAAGGAACATTAGTGCCCTATTTGGCTTTTTTGACGAGAGAAAGTCCCCAATCTGTCTTCCATATTTCAGTACTCCTATAGTGGCTATTGCAAGAAGGATAATAAACAATATACACAGTCTCGTCCATGAGCTAGCTCTGTCTGGACTAAAGAGAAGTATAAAGACTAGAACGAGTGTTATGAGGCCATATGTTCCAGATAACATGTCAGTTAATATTGGAGAGGTTGCAACGCCGAAGTCCTTATTTGCTTGAAACTTAACGGCGATTACCCTTGTCACATCACCTATCTGAAACATGCCAAATATGTTAGCAAACCCTCCGAGAATTGCCAATCCTATAGATCTTAGAACACCTATCCTTATGTCAGATGCTCTTAAGATCAGATAGAACTTTAGTCCCCTTAAGACCCAAGAAAAAATATAGAGAACTATGAATACTACAAGCTGTCTTACACTATATGTGGTAAATGCTCTCACTACCTCTTCAATCCCAATAATATGAATAAGAAGAAGTGCAATAAGAACTCCAATAGCTGTGAGTAGCAGAGTCAAAGATTTTCTATGCCTTTTCCTGAACCCCTCGTTTCCCGAGCTATTAGCATTCATAACTCTCTGAACCTCTTTTTCACAGGATTATATAAGGCGAACAGTTTCTAGGTTATTTGGAGTTCTTATGCTCTTAGCCCTGATGTTTCTTTCTATCCATCTTGCCATGCTTTCGATCTTCTTTGGCTCTCCATGATGCACAACAATATTCTGAAGCTTTATTCCCTGTCCTCTACGTGCATTTAGATCTAATAAAAAGTTCTCAAGTTGATCCCTGTATGCATGACCTGAAAATCCTTCAACAGTCTCTATGTCAAGCTTTAGCTCAACTAAGGTGTTTCTTCCATCAATTGGGATCATTATTGTCCTGGCACCATCTTGAATCCTCCTTCCAATAGTTCCCTCAGCCTGATAACCTACAAATACAAGTACATTGTTCTCATCCTGCCCAAGATAGTAAAGGTATTCGAATATCGGCCCTCCATTTATCATACCTGATGTAGTTATTATAACCGCTGGACCATGCTCACTCACTATCTCAAGCCTTTTATCCTTATCTTTATGTACATCTATGAAAACATTCTTGTCAAAGATTTTCTCTCCTTCTTCATATATAAGATCTCTAACGTACTTACTGAGATACTCAGGATATGATGTGTGAATTGCTGTAGCTTCCCATATAGACCCATCAATGTATATTGGGATATCCTCTGGAATGAGCTTATGATCTCTAAGATAGCGTATTGCGAACATCACATCCTGAGAACGGCCAACAGTAAACGCAGGAATTATCACCTTTGCTTTTTTTCTATAAGCGTTTCTTATTATATCCCCAAGCCTGTTAACAGCATCATCAAAGGATGCCGTATCCCTCTTTCCTCCATATGTGGCTTCCATTACAAGAGCTTCAAGCCTTGGAAATGCTGGATCTGCAGGTGGGAGAAGCCTTGGGACTCTGCTTCTTTTATCATACTTGAAGTCTCCAGTGAATGCAACATTGTAGAATCCTTCTCCTATGTGAAAGTGCACCATTGCTGATCCCAATATATGTCCTGCGTTATAGAATGTCATCCTTATATCAGGAGTTATGTCCAGAGTAGTTCCATAGTCAACTGTTATTATTCTCTTAAGTATATCCTCTAACTTAACCTGAAGATAAAAATCCCTTGAGAGTGACATGTAATCCTTGAGAAGCAAGTATAAGAGGTCTCTTGTGGGTTCTGTACAGTATATTGGGCCATCATATGTGTACTCTGAATGTCCTGAAAGGATGTACAAGAGGGCACCGGTATGATCTAAGTGGGCATGTGTTAGGACTATGGCATCTATTTCCTCAAGGTTAAACTCGGGAATCTTAAAGTCAGGAAACATCTCTTGAGGAGGTGCCCCAAGTGATATTCCACAGTCGACTAGAACTCTAGACTCCTTTGTCGTCAGCAGGTGACAGTTTCTTCCAACCTCTTGATACCCTCCAAGAGATGTTATTCTTACCCATGTCTTCTGACCTTTTATCATCCATGTGCTTTGTATATTTATCTTCATTGCAATTCTCTTTAGCATTCTCGTTCTAAAGTTGTCTACTTCATCTCTCATGTAAAACTCTCTGATTGTCCAGATTATTGGTGAAGGTATTGGAGGATACCTCTTTATTTCAGGAATCCATCCTGTTTCCTTGAGAATTCTTATTTTATTAGCGTGTCCTTTTCCTATTACAACTCCCGGCTTTACAGCTTCTATATATACCTTTCCGCTGGTATTATCAAAAACTATTTTCTTTATTCCTGCTTCTTCTGGTATTATTTTCTTTATAATCTTCTTTGCTTCCTCTGGTGGCTTTCTGTTCTTATTTATGACTTCCTCAAAGCGTTTTGCTTCTTCTTCATTCTTCTTAGCTATTTCCTCAAGATTTGGCGTTCTTATTGTTATTCGCTTTTTAAGCTTCTTAGCAAGCTCTCTGATTTTATCATAGTAGTCAGCGAACTTTCCTGGACTTAGCGTGTATATTACTACCTCTGCTCCGAATAGATCTAAGTCAACGATATTTAAGATATCCCTTGGTAGCTCTGAGTAGATCTCCTTTGAAATGCTCTCTAAGTAATCTCTTGCTGTTCCAGCCCTTATATTCATGTTCATGTTTAAGACACACCTCTCCTTTGTGATCTTCGATATTTTCCTTAAACGTAGCAGGAGCGTAAACTTAGATACAGATACAAAATCATGGCACTCCCTTAAAGGAAAACCACAATACTACTCACTTAATAGACTGTGGCTATTATGGTTACCACCCAAAACCGCTCCATTAATCCCTTTCCCATGCATAATTCAACGTCAAACATCATTAGTTTCCGTACCCTCCGAGATCACTAGAGATCTCAGGGATTAATCATTAGACGATATTTTCCTTTCAAGCCTAAGAAGGTATGCTATTTAAGGCCTAATTAATACCTAACAGCCATCTAAAAGTCATTAATCTCACAAATGCAAGCTTTATGGTTAAACTACTCCATAACACTGAATACCACTCGTGGAAATATCTGCTAAAGAATACCCTCTAGGAGGACTTAAAACTGAACTAACACTTTAAGAATATCCTCATGGGCATATTTATAATTTTGCTTTACGCTGTTTGATATCCTCTGCAGGAAGAGTTGCAATCCTCTAAGAGGTGAACTGTGAAGTATGTCAGCACCCTGCTATTCCTACCTCTAGGAT
>QMTU01000018.1 GCA_003663585.1 Thermoplasmata archaeon | reverse complement strand
GGTAGAAGCAGAATATACAGAAATTGTCGAAGAGCTTGTCGACTCAGAAGAGGATCTGGAAGACAAGAAGAAGCGCGCAGTAGTTACAAAGAAAATTATTGTGTAACAGAACAAAAGGAGGACATAATGTTTAGATGGCTAGAAACATTACGCCTTAAGCACACAGCCAAGAAGCTACTACGTGAAGATCCCTTACTTGTCGATCGTCTTATCAGGATGATGTTAAGAGCAAGGGAAAATGTTGTTAGAGCTAGCATGAGTCCATCGTGCAGTATCTATAAGCTAGCAAAGCTAAAGAAGGAGCTACGTCAAACCGGTCGACTTCTCAAGGTGACCCTCGAGCTAGTCAAGAAAAAGGCTGTAACTTGTACTAGAGAGGATATTTTCAGCGAGGCAGATGCAAACGCTCAAGCGCAGGAAGTACTACGTTGGCGCAAAGAATTAAAGGAGAAAGGAACTATTCATGAAATTGCGACGTCTAAGTCGTAATTACAGAAAGAATGCCTCCTCTCTCCATAAAGCAGTCGGCGGCATGCTACTAAACAGTCCCCTTTTTGCCGGCTATAGAATATACCAGGAGTATCCAGTTAACAAGATCTCTCCAAGATTTGATAGCGGAAGAGAGAAGTTTGATTGGGTAATAATGGATCTTATGGTAGTGATTGAATGCCATGGTCAACAGCACTATATGCCTGTCAGGTTTGGCGGAATAACTCAAGAGGAAGCCCAGCAACGCTTTCAGGATCAACTAAAGCGTGACAAACTAAAGAAAATGGCAGCAGAAGGAGCTGGTTGGACATATGTCGTTTTTAGGTATGATGAAGAAGATATTAGTAGCAGTGCTCTACTTTCTAAAATCTCTGCCGCTGAGCGTATGGCACAAGATAGGGGAGATGTTCAAAAGGATCGTAACTTGGCTTTACAAGAGGCTAAACGACAACGGCAACGACCAAGAGAAACAGACAGAAGACGAACAGAACGACTGGAAAAAGCACGTAAATACAGGCGAGAACAGTACAGACGGTGGAAGCAGAGGAAAAATGAAAATCGTAGACGTTAGAAGAAAGATGTATAAAAACCCAGATCCGAATCGTCGCTACAAGATCAGAAAGCTCAACAAAATCAAAAAGCTGGTTTTACACTGCGATGATCTCGATTGGGACCTATGGGATATTGCGCGCTACGACGTGACGCCAAATCCGAACCACCACATCTCTCCAAAAGGCCTACCAGGCTTTTCCTATCATCATTTCATTGAAAAAGATGGTACTATATTTTACTGCGAGACAGTTACCAAGATTACCTGGCATGTCGCAGCGCATAACACTTCTTCAATTGGAATATGTATCAGATATCGAGCAACCAATAATAAAAATCCTCCTCCCGTTAAACAGATAGACGCAGTAATTGAATTAATGACAAGACTATGTTTAATACTGGGTATTAGTCCAGATAATATATATGGACACAGAGAGCTTCCGGGAACTGGCTATGTGATTATAAACGGTCGGAAGAGATACAGGAAATCGTGCCCTGGTTGGCTGGTAAATTTAGATAAACTACGGTATACTATAAGCATAGAGGCACAAAAGACACTCAAACAGCAAGGATATTATAAGGGACCAATTGATGGGATTTTTGGCCGCAAGAGCAGAAAGGCTTTGAAAAAGTATAGTAAAGATGCGAAAAGACGCAGATAATATACAATCACACCAAGGAAAGAGAGGTATCAATGGCCAGTAAGAAGCAGAAGAAAACTGTCAACAGGGAAGAAAAAAACGAAGCCGCCGATGCTTCTAGTGAAGAAGAAAAGCTACTACGGGAAGAATATTTCACGCTTAGGGATGATTTTGCCCAAATAATCGAGCGCGGTTTACATAGTTTTCAAGAGAAAACCCCTGGCAGAGAGGTAAAGTTTCTTACTATGCGTCTCCAGGGAAGATACGGCCTAATTATTAGGACCAATAAGCGTGGTTTGATCGAGGTGCCAGAAATGTCTGGCATGGAAGTTGACAACCAGGGAGTTAAGCGGCATCAGCGCATGCTCATGGGGATGAACTGCAGTACAACCACAAACAATACTACCTTCTCATCCCTCAATCTACTTCGTCCTGGCGAAACCACCGTTAAGGAATTCGAGGTCAATGCTGCTGCACACGAATTACTAAAGCTTACTGTAGATGTAGCTCAGAAACGTGGCGAGAAACGACAGCGTGACATAGACGAGAAGAAGATTACAAGCTTCGATCGATACAAAACAGACGAGAGATTCGTTGAGTCTGACAACTGGGACAGGGAAGGGCCACCAAGCATAGATCTGGTTTTCCGTCTTATCACTCTTGCAAGACAGACACTAAAGGCAGAATTAGGCGCTAAGCTGGTTGACTGCAAGATTCTATTCTTTCATATTGTAGATACAATGGAACTAGCAGATTCAGCCGGCACAAAGATCGATATTGCAATTCCGCGCACCGGTTTCGCTGTTACAGCAAAAACTAATCACGACAACGAAGTTGCCGAGTTTAGGCGAGGCGTAGGTGGGCTAAGTGCAATTATCCGTGATGATACGGATAAGACCCTAGAAGAGATTGTTAAGGATATGGCAAAAAAGGTCGTAAAGCGTTGTGTTGACATGGATAGAGCGCAACCATGCTCCGTGCTAGAAGGCGAAGCTGATGTTATTTTAGACGGTACTGTCAGTGGAGTTTTGGCACATGAGGTCTATGGTCACACCAGCGAGTGCGATCTTATCCTACATAATAAGACCGACAAAGATGTTTCTTTAAATCTAAAGGCTCGCATAGGCGGACAAGTATCAGAGAATAAATCCTTCAGTATCATTGATGACGGTCATTATGATGTAGACATTGGCGGTAAAGTAATTAAGGGATGTTATGGAGCCATTTGGATAGACGAGGAAGGAACACCAGCAAAACGTACACAGCTAGTGGCAAATGGTACACAAACACTGTTCCTAAGCTCAGCAGATACATTTAACGAGGTTATAGACGGGCTCTCGGACGAAACTATGAAGAAGCTTAAGGAACATGGCTTGAGCGGAAACTTCAGAAATGAGCGTTTTGACAAGCCACCAATGGTAAGAATGACCAACACATTCATTCTTCCTTCCAAGGATGGCCCCAAGTCAGTCAAAAAAATGGCTGAAGGGATCCATAAACATAAAAAAGGCGTCTACATTACTGATTGCAGTGGGGGCTGGGTAGATCCCACAACAGGTACATTTGAAATCCTTGGGACACTAGGATATCTGATTGAGAATGGCGTAATCACCGATAAGCCCGTAAAAGACGTTGTGGTTAGAGGAAACATTTCCACTTTTGGTTCAAAGATTAAGGCTATTGGGTCCGTTGAGACGTTTGGTAGCAGCACAGGATGGTGTGGAAAGGATAGAAGTTGGGTTCCTGTAGAAGACGGAGGACCTGCTATACTGCTTGAGGATGCAGAGGTTGGCAAGGAACAGCCAATAAGCCTCTGGCAGGATATGTATACTGAATACGACAGGCAAATTAAGGAAGTGGCCGCCGGTAGGAGAAAGAAAGACGAAGTGTATTTCAGGTTTATAGAAGATAGCACAGGTGGAAAGTGTAAACGGCATGCAGATGTATGCTTGCTGGCAAACAAGCTAAATGTCGATGACGAGGTCAGGCTTCTACTTGGAAAAGATGAGAGTCTTGCCAATTATGTATTAGGTGAGGATGGCAAGGTTGAGGAGAGATAAAATGGTAGAGCCCAATCGTCAGTTGTTTGAGGCAGTGGTTGGCATTGAGAGAGAAAGATATATGTCGGCTCTCAAGGAAATCTACGATAGTATTTTGAACGGTAGCAATACAGTTGATCCACCAGTACTCAAAAAGATGATTAAAACCTATACTATCGTGGAGCTATTGGCTGATATATTCTGGAATAGTGTTGTTTTAGAGGAGCTCAGAGAGATTGTTAGTCTGTATACGATAGACAAGAGTACTCATACTTTGAATCGTAAGAATCTAGACGAGCGATCCAGTGCAAATAGATATTCATCCTCATTACGTGCTATGCTAAAAAAGCTGCCAACATCATTCTTGCAAAAGCATATATTTGTAGCATTTGATGCACAAGAATTTGGAAACCGTATTACGGCTTATGGCGACCATCTGGAAACGGTACTAAGGCACTTTGATTCAACAGTGGACTTCCTGGAAAAATATTTGACATGGATTGAATATGGAGCCACACTTGCCAGTAAGTATTACAATGCCGACGAAGAATGCAAGTGCGAGGAGGAAGAGGAAGAAGAGACAGATACTAGCGAGTTCTATACCAGTAACAAGGTAAGAGCATATGCCATTCTTAAAACAACCGACATGAGCCCGGAGAAACTTTCACAGTATTTATTTGATATACAAGAATTATTTACAGCAACTACAGAGCTTGTCTTCCTGGGTGTCAAATTATATGTGTCTCTTTCTCCAGAGGCGTTTAGTGGTGTCCTGAATCTACTAACCTCTAAGAAACAAAAATCTATCAACTCTCACAAGAAACATGCAAACATACAGGAATTCAATGAACGCATCCGCAAGATTCTGCATAGATCTTTAGAAAACGACGATGGACTACTACACGATGCAGGATGGATACTAGATAGGGCTACGGAACTATACATTAGCGAGTTGATAGGGGAAATAGCAGAGCTTCTGGCGTTTATTCCAAAGAAAAACGACCATAAGCGTTTTATTAGACAACTTGAATCGGGAAGACTATGGCGAGTAAAAAGCTCAGAATAGTTGACAATCATTTGCTTAGAGTTCTCGCGGAAAGAGAAGGCAAACGCTATCTGACAGCTCTTGAAGAAACAACCGGAAAGGTATCTTATGTATATATGCTCGCACTTGGTTTTTGGAACCTTCTTGAAGCTGACAGAAATGCGCTATGCAAAGTAGAGGATATTTTTCCGCAAGAATATATTATATACATACAAAACGGAGCACAGCTAGCACTTAAGAGATATAGGACATCAGTTGAAAAATTCTACACTGGTAGATATTTGTCAGAAGTGAAAAAACTATATAGTATCGAAGACTTTTATTCCGATTATCGAGTAAGAGCATACAGCATCTTAAAAACAACGAATTATACCCCAGATATTCTGGTGAAGAATCTAGTAGAAAAAGTGGAATCATCAGTGTTTCGTTTTATGCAACGAGTATGCAGTCTTACCCCTCTGGACATTGAGTTACTTGAAAAAGCAAAAAATAGATATACTACAAGACTAAGGAATGAGATAAAAAATACGCTGGCTTTTATTGCCGATCTAGAGGCACAAAAATCATTCACCAAAAGGCTTGAATCATATGACAAACAAAAAATTTAGAGTAGAATTTACCTTTAAGGGCGAACCCATTACTAAGTCGAATGCCCATTTTGCTGCGTGGAGCAAGAAGCATCGTAGATGTATTATGTATGTTCCTGCAAAAGTAAAGCAATATGAGAAAGCACTTTATGAATATGCCGTAAAGGCAATGAAAAGAAAGAAACGCCAGCCGACGAAAAAGCTTTTACGAATGAAAATAACCTATTACTATGGCACCAAGAGAACAAAAGATCTTTTTAATCTACCAAAAACGACAGCGGATGCCCTTGAGAAGGCAGTATACGATAACGACTTTCAGATACACGAGGCACATATCTACAGAAAGCTAGATAGAAAGAATCCGCGTGTACATATTATAGTGGAGGAAATGAGTGATTCTTCGTGGGAAAAAGGCTAGAGAATCTATTCGAAAAAGGATACGAATGGCTTACATATAAAGAAGTAGACGAGCTTGTAAGAAAATACCAAGCCGCAGAGAACCAAGAAGAGAAAGACCATCTTAGGTATTTGCTCCTACAGGCATTCCATAAGTATTTCATGAAATATGTTAGTATTTTAAAGGGAACCATAGGAACAATTAATGCACCAGATACAATTGCTTTCCTATCCCTATTCAGGAGCAAGTCTCAAAAGCAGTCTAAAAGCCTTTACTCTGTTTATAGATATGTAATTCGCGTATGCGAAAATCTGCAAGAAGAAGAAGTATACAATCAAATGGTAACGATATTTTTAACGCTTCTAGATCAATTCAAGTTTCAACCAGAAGTAAGCTTCTCTCACTATATTACTAAGTATATGAGATGGAGCACAAAAGCATGGATTATGAGAATGTCCTCCGACCCGCTAACACATTCGGTTCACACAGACTTCTTGGTGGACGGACAAGAAGGCGACAAAGAACATCAGTCCAATAGATCTGAAATGCAACTCAAAGAGCTTGATCTAGAGTTGCCAGAAATGAACCTAGCTTGGGTCATGGATGCTGGTAGCTCTTTGTTTAGTATATTAACGAAATACGAAAGATTCTTGCTGTACTTAAGCTTCAAGGAGGGGTTAGGAGTTAGAAAGATAAGTGAGAGACTTGGGAGAGTCAAAGGAACAGTAAATGCACATATGCGTAAAATAATCATAAAGCTTAGAGAACACTATCAGAAAGGAGCCGAATAATGCAATTACCCGGAAGCATGGCAGAAACACAGGAAGATCTTGTTGCCGAGCGCACAGAGGCAAAGCCAGAAAGAATAGAAGAGGTAATGAACTTTCCAGGCGTTAACGTGGTTCATCAAATGTCAGAGTCAGATCTAGCTAGCTTCTTTACCATGGCCCTAAAGTCACGGCCTTTTGTTAGCGAAATCTCCTTCAGCTTAGGTGAAGAATACGAATACGAAGAAACTCAGTCACGTATTCCAGCCTCCTCGGAGCTACATAATATGCCATACGAGAAGGTTGCTCGAGTTCTTACGATTGCCTTAACTGCAGATCCGCGTACAGTTGGTTTTAGGGCAGCCATAGAGACCGATGCTGCTGGAAACTTCTTTAGTAGAATATACATTCAGCATGCCAAGAAGCTTCCCAAGCTGCCAGTAATTAACGAGGAAACTGGGGAGGTCGAACAGGAAGGTGACAAGGAGTTTAATCCCAAGCTGAAGCTTGTGTATCGTCCTGCGTAAGTAAGCAAGAAAAAAAAGGCGGGCCATTAGAGTCCGCCTTTTTCTTTGTGTTCCTTTAACGTCCCCTGCCTCTTCCGCGTCCACCACCCTTACCACGTCCAGGACCACCCCGTGGACACTTGCCGGTATTTCGCCCACGTCGGCCGCCTCCGGGTTGTCCCTTACCTCTACCGCTACCATCTCTTTTTCTATCTCTTCTTCTACGCATTGTCATAATTTTTTCTCCTTTCTTTGGTGTATCGACTATAATAACTATAGCTTCCCGATGCCTATATCTCTTTCTACCTTGTGAATAAAGATAGGATTGTCATCGTATATATGAATTTCATAGCTATACGGTTTATCAAAGATAACTTCATGATATTTGAATCCTAGCCTGTCTAGTGCGTTCATGGTTTTATCTCTTACCGAGGACGGCCTCGCAGTCCAGAAGACAATATAATCACCATTGTCAAACCATTCGTTTACCTGCTCAACAGCATCCTCTAAAGCCTCAGGCTCAGCAGTAAAATAATGCTCCGGATCTCTCTTTTTGAGAACAGTCCCGTCTATATCAATAACCCTGACACGCTCGTGAAAAACAGGGTACTTCATGTCCTATACCCTCCTCTTCAGAAATGTTCTCCTGATAGAGTTCTGAACCGATTCCTGCTCCGGAATACCCTCTTTATAAGCCTTATCATGATCTTCGCCAGGATTATTCTTTACCCACCATTTGAAAGCTTTTTCCGCTGCTTGCTTGCTCTTAAATTTACATTGACCATTCTTGCCGATCTTGTATTTTCCATTCTTACATCTGTAAACCGGCATTATTCCTCATACTCCTGAATGGCTTGAACCAGCATACCGTTAGCTACTGCATTCATTGGTTGACTAGCATGCCTAATCTCGCTAATTTCAATGGGAAAACGCTTCTTTTTTCTTTCAAATACGGAAATAAAGAACTCCACAAAGCTGCCGGGAAGGCTTGTTCCGCCAGACACGATAATAGGGATGGGCTTAGGAAGGGCAAACTGATTCTGTATCATAATGAATCTCTTTGCGATTTGATCAAGAGCGTATTCTATTAAAGCCTTATAGTAAAAGCAGATTGCTTCCTCTGTTCTATCAAGAGGATTACGAAGATCGATTCCCTTCTCTTTTAGAGCACATATTCTCGCCTGTGTAGTCCCAATAGATTTAGCCGCTCCGCTATCTATCCAGTCTCCACCCCTAGACAAAGAAAACGAAAGACCTTCAATAGTATTGACAGCAAGAGCGACATTTGTCATGCCAGAACCAAAGCTAATACCAATGCCAGAAAATCCATCCTGGGCTGTCTCTGAATAGATAATACCCATGGCCTCATTGGAGCTAACTGGAGTAAACCCAAGTTCAGAAATAATCTTTTCAAATATTCCCTTATGGTACACAACGTCTCGGTCACTAGCATCTACCGGCTCTGCTGGCACCGAGAAATAACAATACTCTCCAGATACCAGTGGAGATCCCAGAACGCTTTTTACTAGCAGGCCTAATACTTCCAGTGAATCAATCTCGCTAGGAGATATGAGACCGGCCTGTAGCGGACGCCTAGCCTCTCTACCAAAGACATTTGCAGTTTCTAGAGCCTTATCACCTAGAATAAGTACATCATCTTCACGCTCAACAAAATCCGCCCCAGATAGCTTCAGCATCTTCTTTGCCTCTAGGGGCAGATCGAGAAAAGCATCCCTTATCCTGCTTGTGACTATGTTTCCGTCAGATCCACGTCGAGCAGAGACAAAATTCATAGTCCCAACATCAAGCCCAACACCAAGCAGCTTCTTTTCATCTTGTTCGCCCATGTTTTACTCCTTTTTCTTTCTTACTTTTCGCAGGGCCTCTGCTGCACTTTCTACACTAGAGGCAGTAGTCTCCTCTGTTTTGGCATTAATGACAGTCTTGGTCACGTCAAGATCCATCATAATTT
>QMTU01000017.1 GCA_003663585.1 Thermoplasmata archaeon | reverse complement strand
GTTGTCATTTTATCCAATATATAAAGGTGAATAAAATGCCATGGCTAGAGTTCAGTGACCTCAAGGTAATGTTCAACAATAAGACTATTTCATTTGGAAAATTAGAAATCGATGATAACTATGTATTAATCCACGGTAAAAGCGGTTCAGGGAAGACAACATTGTTACACACGATATTAGGAGTAATTCCAAATGTTCGATCTGTTAAAGTTTCAGGGAGGATAAAACTTATGGATATATCTTCAGAGAATGGCCATAGTATAGACAGCTTTAAGAAAGTTGCTAGGAGGTCATTTTTAGTCTTGCAGGAGGTAGACCATAATCTCTTCGCTAAGAATGTTAAGGATGAGTTTATGCTAGATTTTGAGCAAGTTCCTATGGAGATATTAAGATTAATGGGTATAGATAACCTTTTGGAGAGAGATATTAATGAGCTCTCCTATGGGGAAAAGCAGAAAGTAGCAATAGCAATAGCACTTTCACACGGTGCAGATGTCATATTTATGGATGAACCACTAGCACACTTAGACGTAAAATCAAGAAGTAACTTCAAAAGAATCTTAAGAAAACTTTTAGCACTTGAGAAAAGAATAGTGATATCTGAACACAGAACTCACTATTTCATGGATGCTCAGATGAAGGTTAAAGTTACTAATCAAGGAGTCCGAGTAGAGGAGCCACAAGATATGAACATTTGGAGTAAGGCTTTTGATCATGTAGAGAAAAGAAATACTGTAGAGAAATGTGTTCTGCGAACCAAAGATCTTGAAGTGTCATTGGGGACCTTTTTTATACATGATGTTAACCTTGAAGTGTATGAGGGAGAGATCGTTGGACTAATAGGGGCAAACGGCTCTGGAAAGACTACACTAGCAAAGGCTCTTTCTGGAATAATTGATTACAGTGGAGATATTTTACTAGATGGTGTTAAGGTTCGAAGAAAGGATCTTTGGGGAAAAGTAGCATACATGCACCAAAATCCTGATATCCAGCTATTTGAAACCTCAGTTCTAAGGGAAATATCGTTAGGTGCAAAAGAGGATGTAAGACAATACATAGAGGTTCTAGGTCTAAAGAAGTACTTACACATGGATCCTCACACACTAAGTCGCGGTGAAAGGCTTAGGGTTGTTGTTGCGTCAATTCTCTCAGCATCTCCTAAAGTGGTAATCCTTGACGAGCCAACGTCTGGGCAGGATCCAGAGAGCACTCTCAGAATTGTTGATGCAATACTTAAGTTCAAAAGATCTGTAATAATTATATCTCATGAGCTTGAGCTCATAAAAGGAATATGTGATCGAGTATATCTTATAAAAGAGGGCACAATTCATGAAATTGATCCCAAAAATGTCTCTGAGAACATTATATAAAGCACTTGATATGGGAATATGGAAGCTTAGATATAGAATATTTGTAGTAGCTATCTACTCTATTCTTTCAGTATTCCTTTACAAAAGTTTTATAGCCATAGCTCCTGTTGCTTGTGCTATCGCTATTGTTAACATAAGACGATATAGAAAAGTCCTTCTCATTGCTTTTTACATATTCATGTTAAGCGTGATCTCTCAGGGATTCTTTTACTATGGATACTATGAAGGTCAAAGTGTACACATAATACTGTGGATACTAAGACCAAGTACTCCTCTCCTTGGGACAATTACGGGAGGCATTGCCCTTACTCTTGAGGGAATAATTCATGGTGTTATTGTCGGTACGAAGATAGTGACTCTAATGTTGCTAGGAGTTGCTTTTGCGAGCAAGACTAAGGTCTCTGAGTTTGTCCCTTTTTTAAAGAAGTACTCACACGATTTAGCACTTTCAGTAGCAATAGTTCTTAGGTATATTCCAATAATTGCAGATGACTTTGAAAACGCCTATAACGGGCTTTTAACTAGAGGAACATTGAAAATAGGAAAGTTCAAGACTCTGAAGCTGTTATTTAAGGCAGTTATTGTAAATCTCTCTAAAAGGGCAGAGTCTATAGCAATATCTATGTACTTTAGAGGCCATGCACGCTAGCTACTTTGATTTTAAAAACTCATTAATGAAATTTCTTGCTTCCTTTAGAGCATCTTCAGGAACTTCTGCCCACTCCCCAGGGTTTCCTCTAACATTTTTTAAAACACCTTCACTACTTCCAAGAAACATGCCTTCACTGATAATTCCTCTGAGATTTTTAGGAGGCAAAAGAGCTACTGCCACAGAGTCTTCCTTCCTTATAGTCAAGTCATTTGTGACTACAGTAATATAAGCGCCACCGACATCCACTCTACAGACAAGAAGATTATTGGCATTTGGATGCCTTGTAACAGATAGAACTTTACCAACTCTAATATCTACACCATGTGCTATCTCACCATCCTTTCCTGAGAGAAGTCTCCAATCTAAGTTATACAATATATTTAAACAGAATCTTATTTGTGCAATCATCTCCTTTACGGTTTCATGTGCATTTTTCTGTGATCTCTCTAATAACTTATCTGCCCAGTCTCTCCCTCCAAGGGCTTCTAATATTTGTTCAGAGCATTTCTTAAGCTCTTGAACATATTCACTTCTCACAAGATCCCTTTTCTCCATGTATGAATACTTTATTATCATCAGTGCTCTTTGGGCACTTTCTAATGCCTGCATAGCCTTAATCCTCTCTTGCCTTTGTATGTATCTTCCAGAACTAAATATTTTCCTTAGGAATTCTATTGCCTTCTCAGCACAGAGTATTCTATAGTCATTTGCAGTATCAAACATGGCATTGCCTCCTGCTACAATTCTAACCTCAACACAGCGCTCTTGAATGTTTGACACCACTTCCGTTCCAGAGAACAAAACCCTCTCTGCAGTGAGTTATAAGGTTAAAAATAACTTTCATTATGAATTAGTAGGCCTATTTAACTTAATAATTTCTTTTCCTAGGATCAGAAGTTATGTTGACAACTCACTACTCACCCACAATTTGTATCAATATCTTCCTAGTTCTAGGTCTGATGTCTAGCTCTAAGAATACTATCTGCTGCCATGTCCCAAGAATAGGCTTTCCATTCCTTATTGGAAATGCCAAGTCCGGTCCTATGAACGATGCTCTCACATGTGAGTGGCCATTCCCATCATGCCACATTTTCTCGTGCTCATATGGGATATTCTTTGGGAATAATCTCTCTAAAGCGCTTCTAAGATCTTTTTGAAGGCCTGGCTCATACTCTATTGTTGTAATCGCACCTGTTGATCCCGGAACGAAGACAAGACCTATACCATTTTTTATATTAGATTCCACTATTGCCTCATGGACAATATCAGTAATATCTATTATATCCCCCTCACCTTTTGTGTTTAGGACTACTTCTTTTATGTAAACTGACATAGGACATCTACCTGCCTGATTACTTTTTAAGGAAAAATAGTTATGGTGCGGGCGCCGGGATTCGAACCCGGGTCTTAGCCGTGGCAGGGCTACGTGATACCAGCTACACCACGCCCGCATCCTATTGCGCATTATCCATTGTAGTATAAGGTTATGAGTTGAATATATAGGCTTTGACTTAAGTGTTAGTCCATTAATCTACTATTTGGTGGACCCGCCGGGATTTGAACCCGGGACCTCCGCCCTGCCAAGGCGGCGATCTTCCAGCTGATCTACGGGCCCATGTCCCTTAATTATCGTTCTTAATTTAAAATAGAAGAAAAGTATAAGACCCTTTCGCTGTCTTCGTTGCTACTTTATAAAGCACACGTGAACGCTACATGATATGCAGGGATCAAACGCCCTTATTATCTGCTCTGCACAACTTATGACGTCGTTTTCATTTAAACTACCTTTATTAAATATCAGTGTTTCCACGTGGTTATGAACTGCTCTTTCCATAGATTTCTGGTTTATAGCTGTAGGTGTGATTATATTTGCTTTACTGAGGATTAAATCCTCAACGAGATAGTGATGAACCAGCACGCCTCTTGGAGCTTCAATATATCCAAATCCTTCACCTGAGAACTTCTTAGGATATGGCTCCTCTATGTGAGTCTCAACATTTAACTTGCTTAGCTCTTTTAGGATACTTAATATTCTCTCAAGAGCCTCCACAATTTCTGCACCCTGACATATCACGTTATAGGTAATGTACTTCTGATCATGCTCTATAGAATTTAAAAGTTCTCTTGCCTCTCTTGAAAGAAATTTTTCTTTCAGGAGAACTCTTGAAATAGCTCCTACAACTGCTGGCCTTCCACTATGTAGAGCTGACTTCGCATGTGAGTACTCCTCAGTTTGTTCCTCTAAAATAACTCTATAGTTTTTACTTTCCTTACCAGTAGACGTTATAAGCCTGTTCCCATACAAGTAGTGATCCCCCGTTGCAATAGCCACAGAGCCCTCCATAGGGCCTGCTTCAGGATAACATTTCAGCATGCGCTCCAGTATAAGGCTCGATTCAACAATATTCTCTGTGATTTCTAGCACCTTATCTATGCTATCAGCACTTGGCCTTTTCACAAAACCGCCGGGTATTATATTTAGCCCGTGAATGGGTCTACCCCCTATAATTTCCCTAAGCATATTTCCAAGCTTTACTAGCATAAATCCCTCCTTAACAAGACTTTTATCTTTTTTATATAACTCTATGAAATCTAATTCGTCATAAATATCAGGAGCTATGAGAAAGTATACATGAAGTGCATGGCTCTCTAAAAGCTCACCATAGAGAAGCAATTCCCTTAGCATTTTATCTCTCCTATCAACCTTTATGCTAAGAGCCTTTTCAAGAGCCATTGAAGATGCTATTGCATGAGAAGCATAGCATATTGCGCATATTCTCGAGACTATTCCAGGGACTTCCTTATATAAGAGGCCTCTAGGTATGAGCTCAAGAAACCTAAGGCCTTCTATAAGCTTCACTCTTACATCTCTGACCTTTTTTCCGTTAATGAAAATCTCAACACTTCCTATGCCCTCAACTCTTGAGAGCTCACTTATAGAGATTTTTCTCATGGTCATTTAGTGACACCCTCTTAGAGAACATTCTAAGCTTTCTCTTTATAGTCTTCTCGCTAATTCCAAGTGACTTTAATATTTCATACTCGCTTGGAATGTTTACGTCCTCAGGCAATGGTCCACGACATCCTATGCATCCTATGCCAAGATTTATACAAACGGCATTACAACCTCCTAATGTAATTGGTCCAAGGCAGGGTATGCCTCTCTTAACTAAAACGCACTCAGTTTCGTTAATTTTACACTCTAAACACACAGGATAGTCCCACTTGTAAGGTACTACCCCATGTGCAAGATCCACAAGCGCCTGAAACAAATCATTTGACTCAGGTGGGCATCCTGGAATCTCCACATCTACCTTAACATATTCTGAAATGGGGGTTCCAGCAAATATCTTCATTTCTTTAGGGACTTTTTTGCCGTAAATTTCTGCGAGTGCCCCCTCTAGATCTTCATCTAAGATCAAAGATTGAGGGCCTCCATGAACAGCGCAAGTCCCTAACGCTAAAAGGATCCTAGATTTTTTCCTTGCACTTTCTAGGACTTTAAGATCTCTTTCTGTGGAAACAGATCCTGCAACTACTGCAACATCATATTTATGTAAGTCCTCTTTAGAAGATATCATCTTGAAATGTGCTATGTCATAAAGCTCGAGAATATCTTCTAGCTTCTCATTGAGCATTATGAAGGTAAGTTCGCATCCTCCACATCCAGTGAGCTCAAAGATTGCCATTTTTAGCTTCATTCGATCAACCCCTTTGTGGAGAGAACATCCCAGTACGTAAATACCGGACCGTCAAGGCACACATACTTTATTGATGTGCTTGTTCCAACAATACAGTGCCCACACTTTCCTATGCCACACTTCATCCTGCGCTCAAGAGTCATGTATATCCTATCTGGACGCACTTTAAGGTCTAAAAGCTTTTTAACGACAAATTTGTACATCACCGGAGGGCCACACATGACAGCATATGACTCCTCAAATGGCACAGAGCCTCTTAGAACCTCAAGAGCATCCGTTACCATACCCCTTACAATGCTTTTTCTATATAACCTAATGAGCTCACGAGCACCTCTGTCAATGTCCTCAAATGATAGGTATACATGCACATTATAATATCCCCTAAGCAATGTTCTAATCTCCCTCTTGAATAACATAAGCTCATAGTTTCTCACTCCATAGAATAGGTATAGATCACTGAAGTGTTGAGTATCCAAGTGATATAGGAGGATAGATCTTAAAGGAGCCATTCCTAAACCGCCAGCTACCAGCACTATGGGGCTATTCTTCATCTCTTCAAGGGGAAAGCCATTACCATAAGGACCCCTAATGTAGACTATAGATCCCTCAACAATATTCTCATGGACATATTTTGTAACCCTTCCAGCTCTCCTTATACACAGCTGTAGATATCCTGTTCTAGTAGGTGATGAGCATATACTTACCGGAAACTCTCCTATTCCAGGAACATTAAACATCACAAATTGACCCGGAATGAAATTGAACTTATTATTAATATCATTATCCAAAAATCGTAAAGTATAAAGCTTTTCTATGGACGTCAGATTTTCTACTTCGAGAACCCTTGCAGGTGCTCCAAGATAAGTGTTCTTGAGGTTATCTCCCATAGATTTCACCTATGACTTCATTAAGCACCTCTATATGTTTTATCCCAGCAGGACAAAATTCATCACACCTTCCACATCCTACACAATTAATTCCGTGAATGGGATCAAAATAGCTCTTACAGTAGTACCTATGTCTAAATCTGTCAAGTCTTGTAGGCCTAAAGTTATGTCCACCTGCTACAAGTCCGTGAGAAACCATAAAACATGAGTCATATCTTCTCACCCGCATTGATGTATTCACTGAGAGCCACACATCATACGTCTCAAAGCATCTGCACGTAGGACATACAAGTGTACAGTTCCCACATCCAAGGCACCTCTCAGAGTACCTTTCCCAAACTCTGCTGTTGTAAGCTAAGTCCAGTATATCTGGCATTGCAGAGATATCTACATGTCTCTTAAAAGAGCTCAGCCTTTGTTTCTCGAACTTCTTTAGGTACTCTATGTCTTCCTCAGAAACTTCTTCGAGAATATCGCTGATATTCCAAGTGATCTCATGACCCATTGGAGATCCTACCCTTATGAGATATCCATCTCTTAACTCATGAAGGAATAAATCAAACCCAGACATAGCGTAATCTGTTCCCATACTCTTACAGAAGCAGTAGTCATCTGGCATGCAGCTTATTCCTATTATTACTATGTTTTTTCTTCTTATTTCATAGTATGGATCCCTAGGTTCACTCAAGTATACTCTATCTAAAATCTTCAATGCGTTTATATCGCATGCATGCACGCCAAATAGGACAAGCTTAGTTGTTCTTAGTGTGTGCTCCTCAGCCCTATCTCCGTGGAATAGCATAAGAGGTTCAACAGGCCTTAACACATATTTCTTTGTTGGAGGTATCACTGTTCTTGTATAGTCTATTTGTACTTTACTTGGATCATCTAGACGTGAAAAAAAGTACGTGTTCTTACCTTTCTTTTGAGGAGCGTGTACCTCTCCCCACTTTCTTAATCTATTAATGAACTCCTCAAGAAACTCCTTTGGAAGCTTTTTATAATGCATTTCTCGCACCTAGAATCCTATTTCCTAGGTTTAGTTATTTTCTCTTAAAGAAAACATTAAAAGAATTATGCCTAATAGGAGTGCGTGTGAAAACCTACAGAGTGCACCTTGAGATCATGTGTTCTCTCTAAGTTGTGAGGTTAGTATTAACTATAACCTAGAAATAAAATAAAAACAGAGAAATCTAAAGAACAAACTCCTTTATGAAGAACTCATGTACTCTTGTGTCGTTTGTGACTTCAGGATGAAATGCCAAGGCAAGAATGTTCCCTTCCCTCACAGCGACTATGTATCTATTAAGCCTTGCTAAAACTTCGACAGAGTCTCCTACCTTTGTGATTGCGGGAGCCCTTATGAAGACTGCTCTAATGATTCCTATACCCTTGACCTCAAGATCTATCTCAAAGGATTCTCTTTGTCTCCCAAAGGCATTCCTTATGACTTCAACATCTAGAACTCCTATAGAAGGCTGTCCTGTTACTCCGACAACACGATCCTTGATGTTCTTTGCTAACAGTATCAAACCAGCACATGTCGCAAATACAGGCATTCCAAGCTTAATTCTATCTATAAGGTTTTCAAGCATGTTTCTCCTCACAAGGAGCTTTCCTATAGTAGTACTCTCTCCACCTGGAATTACCAATGCCTGAACATTTAATAGGTCATCTATCTTTTTAACCTCTAAAACTTCACCTTTAACATTTAGTCTCTCTATGGCAATTTTTGTAGCCTTAACATGCTCTTCAACGTCTCCTTGGAGAGCTAGGACTCCAACTTTAATCACAGACCTCCCCTCTCTTGCATTCTTAGATCAAGTTTTTTCACATCCATGCCTAGCATTGACTTCTTCTCATCTATCATCATTTGAGCCTCCATGACGACTTCTGGATCATCATAGTACGTTGTTGCAAGTACTATTGCCTCAGCTCTCTCCTGTGGATCCTGAGATTTAAATATCCCAGATCCTACAAATACACCATCTGCTCCAAGTTTCATCATAAATGCAGCGTCTGCAGGAGTTGCTATACCACCTGCGGCAAAATAAACTACAGGAAGCCTACCAAGTTTAGCAGTCTCATTTAAAAGTTCATAGGACACCCTAAGCTCCCTTGCCATCTTAAGCAGCTCTGATTCATCTCCGTTTTCATAAAGAGCCTTTGCTCTGAAGACTTGTTCTCTAAGAATCCTCATATGCCTTACTGCCTCAGCTACATTCCCTGTTCCAGGCTCTCCTTTAACTCTTATGAGTGAAGAGCCCTCTTCTATTCTTCTAAGAGCCTCTCCTAGATCCCTTGCTCCGTTTATAAATGGTACTGTAAAGTCCCACTTCCAGATGTGTCTTTCTTCATCGGCTGGTGTTAAGACCTCTGATTCATCTATGAAGTCTACACCTATTTCTTGCAGTACTAGCG
>QMTU01000016.1 GCA_003663585.1 Thermoplasmata archaeon | reverse complement strand
GTGTACAACTCCTATAAGGTAAAGGGCTCATCCGTAGTAGTTATTGGAAGAAACATGGAGACCTCTCTTCAGGTTTGGAGCAGAGACGTTGGATACCCGGGAGATCCCTGGTACAGAGAATTCCATAAGATGGACAATGTCAGTGGAATGCACTATTGGAGAGTTACCAGCAAGGAGATCCCTCTAGAAGGAAAGAAGGTTTATAATCCGGAGATGGCCATGGAAAGAGTGAGAGTCCATGCAGAACACTTCTCAAACCTTATAAGAAATCTTCTAAGGGATAAGGATGAGAGCAGCATCATAATGTCTCCGTATGACGCTGAACTCTTTGGACACTGGTGGTTTGAGGGAATAAAGTGGATTGAGCTTGTCATAAGAAGACTTCACGATGACGATATTGTTACCTTAAGAACCGTAAGTGAGTACATAGACGCCTATCCTCCAGTAGATGAAATAGACCTTCCAGAGTCCTCATGGGGATACGGAGGAAAACACATGACTTGGTGGAACGACAAGACTTTAGACTACTGGAGGAAGGAATACGATGCAGAGAAAAAGGCACTAGATCTAAGAACGTATATAAGGTACAAAAACGGAAAGAAACGATACATAGTGCAAGCATTGAGGGAATTGCTAATACTTCAGTCAAGTGACTGGGCGTTTTTGATATTTACAAATCAGGCTCCTGACTACGCCGAGGAAAGATATAACAAACATTACTCCAGATTTCTCCAACTATACCTTGCAGTTATAGATAACAAGGAGATATCGAGCAATGACGTGTTCTCAGAGGATACAGTATTTGATAATGAGGTAATCGAGGATGCACTGCTTAGCATATAGCTCTGATAGTCTCTTCCCTACTGAAGTGTTGGAGGAGTAACTGATGAAGTGTTCGATGTGTAACAGGCCTGCAATAACCTTCATCAGAAGAGTAAAGAAATACTTCTGTGAGGAGCATTTTTTACAGTTTGTTCTGAAACAAGTAAGGCGGTACTTAGAAAAGCACGGTATTAGGAGGAAAAAAATTCTTATTGCAGTTTCAGGTGGAAAGGACTCTATGGTGATGCTACATACGCTAAAAATGTTATCAGAGGATTTTAAACTTGATATCACGCCGTTTTACATAAACCTTGGGATAACAGGGTACTCAGATCCCTGCGAGAGTGTCGTGAGGGAGGTTTCAGAGGAGCTAGAGCTTACTCCAATAATAATAAGCTTACGAGAATATGCGGGATACACTATTGACGATGCTGCAAGGATTGAAAGAAAAAAGCCATGTAGTACGTGCGGGACAGTTAAGAGGTACATAACTAATAGGATAGCATATGAAGGGGGCTATGACTACGTGGCCACAGGACATACGATGATCGATGAGTTCGCATTTGCACTGCACAATCTATACTCTGGGAGCATAGACACCTTCCTACGCTCCTATGAGATCACAGATACGAGAAAAGACTTGAAACTTGTGGGTAGAATAAAACCGTTATATTATCTTCTAGAATCTGAGACTCTCACATATGCCATCGTTAATAAAATAAAATACTGCAACCTTGAATGTCCCTACGCCCAAGGACATCCCACACAGGTTCATAAGGAGATAGGCCTTATGGGAGAGTATAGACTTCAAGGTTATGTTCAAAGGATATTGAGCTCATTAAACAAGCTTAAAAAGATGATCCCAGAGAGGCCAGATAATAATATAAGGTTCTGCAAGATTTGTGGATATCCTACTGTTACGGATATCTGCAAATACTGTAGACTCAAAGCAAAGTTCTCCAGAGAGTGAGTAATATGCCATACGATTTTGAAATCCTGCTGCGAGGAGAGGGACTTTCTAGAATTGGAAAAATAAGAACTAAACATGGTGATATAGTAACACCAACGCTACTTCCCGTAATAAATCCGAGGATTTCTGTAATAACCCCTGAAGACATTAAAAGACTAGGGTTTGGCGCCCTCATAACGAACGCATACATAATCTACAGAGATGAAGCTCTTAGAGATATCGCATTAAACGAAGGAGTGCACTCCCTTCTAAACTTTAAAGGTCCAATAATGACGGACTCAGGAACCTTTCAAAGCTACGTTTATGGAAAGATCAGCGTTACAAACAGAGAGATAGTAAGCTTTCAGCATGAAATAGGTGTGGATATAGGAACAATACTGGACGTTTTCACGCTCCCTACGGACTCCTATGAGGTCGCTAAGAAGAAGGTTGAAGAAACAATTGCTAGAGCTCTCGAGTGTAAGGACTTTCTAGAACACATGATTCTGTCGTTCCCAATTCAGGGAGGAGTGTATCCCGATCTAAGAGAATATGCTGCTAAAAGAGGCAGAGACCTAAACTTTGGGCTTTATCCTATTGGAGGAGTAGTTCCGCTTATGGAGTCACAGAGGTATGTTGATTTAGTTAGGGTAATAATACACAGCAAGATAGGCCTTGGACCTTCAAAGCCCGTCCACCTATTTGGATGTGGCCATCCTCTCCTTTTCCCAATTGCTGTACTTCTTGGCGTTGATCTCTTTGATTCAGCATCCTATGCAAAGTATGCGAGAGATAACAGAATAATAACGCCAACAGGTACCATTAGGTTGGAAGAGATTGATGAGTTTATTTATCCCTCTCCATACGTGGAGAAATACACTCCAAAAGAGCTCTTGAAGCTGGACAAGAGGGAAAGGGAAAGAATACTATCCCTTCACAATCTATATGTTGTTTCATATGAGATCAAGCGAGTTAGAGAGGCCATAAGGAGGGGAGAGCTCTGGGAGCTAGTAGAGATGAGAGCTAGAGCGCACCCAAGGCTATTAAGTGCCCTCAGGGTCTTAAGGGAATACGTAGAGTATCTAGAGAAATTTGAGCCAATATCTCGTGAGAGAGCATTCTTTTATACGTCACCAGAGTCTCTGAACAGACCCATTGTTTACAGACTCAGAAAAAGAATTAAAGAGAGATTTAAGCCTAAGTACAATAGAGTTTCCATAATAAGTGTTCAGAACAAGCCTTACATGGATTACACTGAGAGAATTCCACCAAACTGTGACGTCTTCGTAAGAAGCATGTTTGGCCCTGTACCCCTATTATGGGATGTCATATATCCAATAGCGCAATCTGAGGAGCCGGATATATGGGATAAGGAGCTTGAAGAGTACGTCAAGAAATGTGAGGATGACCTTTGTAGGAGATTTCACTGTGTAGAGGTTCATGAGCTGACAAAAGTAACTGACGTGTACTCAGAAGTTGACAAACTTAGTGCTATTGCAGACTATCAATTTGGACCTCCAGCGGGGGATGTTCTTTTCACTGGAAGGATACGTGTGGATAGGTCTAAGACTACTGGAAGGATCAGAATGATTTATAGGAACTCTATTCCTATACTTTTTCTTAGACCAAGTGATGGCCTGTACACTCTTAAGTATCCGGGAGGCTATATCCTTTATAAAATGCTTCCAAAGATCAAAATGCACGTCATAGTCACAGATGACTCTGCAGAGTATAACGCTATGGGAAAAAACGTATTTGCAAAGTTTGTAGTGGACGCTGATGAAAACATAAGGCCAGGTGATGAGGTCCTAGTGATAAGTGAAAGTGGAGAGCTTGTTGCTGTGGGGAGCTCCAGGCTCTCTGCTACAGAGCTTCTTGAGTGTAACTCAGGCCTTGCAGTTAAAGTAAAGGACTTTAAGGAGAACTACAGAGACCTTGATATTTCCCTCGTGCTTGGTGATGAAGAATGACGTATGTGTCCTTTGTTTGGATATTTCATCAGCCTAGAATACAGCACGATAAGATCCTGAGAGAACTTCATGAAGACGTGTACTCGCCATTTATGGAAGTTCTTCAAGATTTTGGAAAGGATATAAAGCCTTCCTTCGTTGTGACAGGATCTTTTATAGATTCGTATTTTACAGATCGTAGCGAGACTATAGAGATGCTTAGAGAGGCCGTAATTAGCTTAAACGCCTCTGTCCTACCAACTTTGTACTATTATCCAGTGCCAACTGAGATCTCCCACGAGTCACTCAAAAAACACCTAGAACTTCACATAAACATCATGACAAGCATCTTCAAAAAGTGTTCTGGGGTATTTTATCCACCGTATCTTATCTGGACTCCCAAATATGCCAAAACTCTGAAGAGCTTTGGGATCGTGGGATCGCTTGTAGACTCAAGCGCTGTACTCTCAAGAAAAATCCCCGTACTTATACCTTGGAACGGGATAAAGATCGTAGGACTTCCTGTCTCTGAGGAACTCAGCAAAAGAGTTCCGTGGGATGTGGATACAATAGTGGAGTCAATAAGAGCACTCGAGGAATATCCTAAGGAGCCACTAATAATCATTGTAAGAAACGTTGAAAGTGTCTTTGTTGCCGGAGGCAAGGAGTCCTCTGTTAGTTCCCTGAAGGATCTATTCTCAAAGATGCTATCACTGGACGATGTTGAGCTCATAAGCATTGATGACGTGTTTAAGGTATATAGGAAAGCTCCAGAGGTCCCAGCCACGTATAGTACATCTGAAGAGTTCCTAAAGCTCACTGGAGGACTTGGAGTTAAGGCTCTCTACAGATCCTGTGCATCTGGCCCTATGCTCTACAGACTAAAGATCCTACAGAGAGCCATGGAGCAGACTGAAGTTAAAGATCTTATTGAGATAGAGGACTTCTACCCAATAATCAGGGGGAGGATTAATCCCTACTATAGGGCTAGATTTTTAGAGGAGATGGCCAAGAAATACTCAAAATTTATTATTCCATATGGAGTACGAGCCATGAGCTATAAGGTAGAGGACTCTGAATTTATACTATATGAAACCAAAGGCCTATCTGCTATGATAAACTCCTCAGGGTACGTGATCTCCCTAATGGACTTGACGCACTTCTTTGACTTTATCGCAACAGCAGTTCCTGAGTCATTAGAGCCTTCCGTTGACATAAGTGATGAAGAGATTAATTCCTTGCCACCTCATGCATTCCTAGAGTTTATAGGAGAAGTACCTCAAATCCCCCATGAACACTCTATAGAGATGCACGTAAATAAGTCCGAGGGAACAGTAGACGTTCAGTACTCAACGAGATATGTGTACGTTGAGAAGACATATAGAGTAGGGGGCTCTACACTTTCCGCTGAGTACTATGTGAAGAAGAGCCCTCAAATAACGGATCCTCTCTACGTTAGCTTTACAACAATGCTTCCTGTTTTAGAGGTTGGTGATCCTGGAGATCACAGAATAGTCATAGGATACTCAGAAAAGGACTTTGAGATTCTCGAGGTAAAGAAGCTCTCTGGAGCATGGTCAAACTATAAGTGGATAGGTCTTGTCGACTTTAACTCAGGACTTGGAGTGTACTTCCTTGCTGAGAGCTCAAACGGAATTCATATAAACATAAATCTTGGAAGAAAAGGGCATGATGTAATGATTCTCCCAGAGCTCTCAAATACTAGTCATTATAGGTTTAAGATAACCTTAGGCGTTGGGAAGCTTCTTAAAGGAAGAGATCTTAAGGCCTAGATTCTGATCCTCTGAAGGGCAATGCTTGAAACGGTTTTGTGTGAAAATTTATTAATTACTTTTATGATACAGAATATAGCATACTACTTAACTGTCATTAGCAGGTGATTATATGTCAAGGTTGAAGGTGCTCTTAGCGAGCTCAGAAGTCTACGGATTTGCAAAGGTAGGAGGGCTTGGAGACGTTGCCTATGCCCTTCCTAAAGCACTAAGGTCTATAGGAGTGGATGCACGCATAATAGCGCCAATGCACAGAAAGAAAGGGCGAAAAGTTGGTACTATAAACGTAAAGCTCGGCAAGAGAGATGTTCAAGCAGAAATTTATCTTTCGAGAGTAAATAGCGTTCCATTATACCTCGTAGGTGGTGGAGGTTACTTCCCAAGGGATCGAGTATACGGATATGAAGATGACTTTGAGAGGTATCTCTTTTTTTCAAAGGCAATAGTTGAGTTCCTAAGGAGATATAACTTCTGGAAGCCTAACATATTGCACCTTAATGACTGGCACACAGGTCTTACAGCGGCCTATGTAAAGTCAGAAGGCCTCCCCATAAAAACTCTGTTCACAATACACAATCTTGGCTATCAGGGAGACGTTGACACTTCTAAGTTAAACCTTCTGAATTTAAAGGAGGACATTACAGATCTTATCATACATAACAACAGAATAAACCCCATGAAGGCTGGCATAGTTCTAAGCGATGCTGTTAACACTGTAAGTGTAAAATACTCTAAGGAGATTCAGACCTCAGAGTTTGGCTTTGGTCTTGACAGTGTTCTCAGAGAGATAAAGGATAAGCTCTATGGAATAATAAATGGGATAGATTATAGCGTATGGAACCCAATTAGGGATCCTTATATCTACAGAAAGTATAGTACAAAAACTCTTGAGAGAAAGGAGGAAAATAAGAAAATGCTCAGCTCTGAAATGAAGATTAAGCCCTCTGATAGGCCTTTAATTGGAATTGTGTCCAGGTTAACACATCAAAAGGGAATAGATGTATTCCTAGAAGCTATTGAAGAGTTTCTCGAGGATAGAACTGTTTCCTTAGTTCTTCTTGGGACAGGTGAGGGCTACATAGAGAATAAGGCCAAAGCCATTTGTGATGAGTTTTCAGATGTTGTTGGGATCTCAATAAAGTATGACGAGGTTCTAGCCCACAAGATATACGCAGGATCTGATATGTTCGCAGTGCCCTCGAGATATGAGCCATGCGGTCTTACTCAAATGATAGCAATGAGGTATGGCTCAGTTCCCATAGTGAGGAATACAGGTGGACTATCTGATACGGTTATAGATCCTAATGAGAATAAAAATTGTGCAAGAGGATTTAAATTCGAGAGCCTTGACGTAGAAGCCATTAAAAAGGCCTTGAGCAGGGCAATAGACGTATACGAGAACGACAGAGAATACTGGAAGATACTTCAGTTAAATGGCATGAGAGCAGATTTCTCTTGGAGAGGATCAGCTAGGAAATATTTAGCTCTTTATAAAAGACTCCTCTCTTCTTAGAACTATTTTAACACCTTGGAGGCTACTTCCAACATCACATCCTCTAGATACACCACTTGATACTCTCCGTCCTCCGTCCTTACTATCATATAGTCGTAATCACCCGACATGAACAGAACAAGGACGTTTTCTAGGGTCTCATCGTATCTTAAGACAGGCATCTTCCTTGTAGGTAGGGCATAAACTGGGGAATCTCTTCTCAGGAATGGCATTAGCTCAATTACTGAGAAGTCTATACATCCAAGAATTTTCTCTCCTTGAACAATAAGGGCCACGCTTTTACCAGTTCTTATTAAGTTATCTACAACATCTCCAATCGTGTCCTCTTTCCCCACGATCATAGGCGTGTGTAGTGTAACCACGTCTATAATCCTTGACTTCAAAAGATCGCTTGACGTCTCTAAGAGATGCTCGTAGAGAGCCAAGACCTTAAGGTTCCTCTCACTAACCCTTCTTACCTTTTGAGAAATACATATTGTAACGTCTCCTGTTATCTCCCTGGCTATTACCGCTCCAAAGAGTGCTGGTAGAAGGATCATGTAGTTGCCGCACATTTCAGATACCATTACTGACGCCGCAAGCGGTGTCTTTAACGTTGCGCCTAAGAACGTTGAGATGCCTACTATCATCCATACTGTAGGAGGTACTCCGGAGATTTTTATCCCTACAAGCCCTCCAAACGATATTCCTAAAAGAGATCCTATGAACACTGCTGGAGCAAACACCCCACCACTTGCTCCTGAACCTATAGATAACGACGTAGCCACGATCTTAAGGAATGCTAGGAGAATTAACATTAGATAGAAAGAAACTCCTATGCTTTTGCTAGAACTAATCTTGTCGTATACCTCGCGAACAACGCCATACCCACTTCCCATTAGCTCTGGAAAGAATAACGCTAAAACACAGAAGGCCAAAGCTCCTATAATGGGCTTGAACACTATGGGAAGGTTCATTTTTCTCCTGAGGCGATCTACTATAGCGCCAGTTGCGTGGAATAATTTGGAGTATGCAAGTGAGAAGGGTGCTATAAAAAGGGACATTATGGCAACACTAAGTAGGGCCTCTGGAGAGTACAATCTCGCGTAGTTGTACTGGGGATATGGGAGTATCGAATACAACCCTATTATAGGATACGTAGCCATGTATGCTACAAAGCTGGAAATCATTGCTGGTATAAACGCCCTTGACTCTATATCCCTTTTATGCAGCATTTCAACTGCAAAAAGCGCTCCACCTATTGGGCTTCTAAAGAGCGTCGAGAGAGCTGCAGCCATTCCAGATATAAACATTATCCTCCTGTCTATAAACCTAAGGTTAAACACCTTTGATATTATAGACGCAAGACCAGATCCTATCTGGATCCCAGGACCTGCAACACCCCCGCTACTCCCTGTGCCTATAGCAATTGCAGAGGATATTGCCTTAACAACGGGCACCTTAGCATTGACTCTTGCCCCCTTTAAATGGTATGCTGATATTGCGGCGTCAGTCCCAGGACCTTCTGCCTCCTTTGCGAACCTGTATACAATACACGAGCTTACAAACACCCCAGTCAATATTATTAGTGGCATTAGCGCCTTTCTTGAGATGTATGGATAAACATATGATATATCCTTATATGCTAGAGTTATTTCATGAGATGCTCCTAAGGCTATGGATGATAGTGATACTAAGAGCTTTAGGAGATATGAGAATCCTAAGATGAAATACCCAACTACTGCTCCTACGACAGTTCCTAAGATTAGCCACTTCTCAAAGTAGTACATGTAGGATAATCTCCTTGAGACCCTTGCACTCATAGTTATCCCCATTATATGGGAAATCTCAGCTTGGCCATAATGCCTCCGAACCCTTTGAGTCTTATTCCACCTTCGTGCGTTGTGGAGATTATCGTTACTCTTGCTCTGTAGGACTCAGCCTTCTTAATAATCTCTATTCCCTCCTCAGTCCTCGCAAGCTCATCTGTGATTAAGAGCTCTTCTACAGCGCCATAGTCTAAAGCTTTCAATACATTTTCTCTTCCATATGCTATGGGCTCTCCCTTAAGTATTCCAGCCATGTAGTCCTCGACCTTCTTCATCTCAAAGCACACTCTTTCCTCCCTCACGATCTCCTCTATTAGCCCTCTATTGATGGCCTCCCGTATCCCCGGGATCCCTGCATGAGCTGTGTCCACCGTTTTGAACTTAACATCAGGCCTTCTTTCT
>QMTU01000015.1 GCA_003663585.1 Thermoplasmata archaeon | reverse complement strand
GTATAAACTTCTGGGCACATATACTCTCGCTTTAAGTGTTATACACTCATGTGCATAAATGAAAATCCTCAAATGTTATATTATGTATTATCTTTTGATATTTTTAGTTGTACCTTGTAACGCTTAAGACAAGGATTATTCCTTAGCGGTTAGGTGAGAAATATGAAGGCATTTAAACAGTTTAAGTTGTTTACTGCAGGTCCTGTGGCATGTTTTCCTGAAGTCCTTGAGGCAATGAAGACCCAGATGTTTAGTCACAGAAGCCCAGAATACAAAGAGCTTCATGAGGAGCTCACTAAGAGGATGATGAAGTTTATAGAAACTAGACAGACAGTTATGTTCTTTCCGAGCTCAGGTACTGGGATCATGGAAGCTTCCATAAGAAACTGTGTTACACCACGTGGTAAAGTTCTTGTTACGATAATTGGAGCCTTTGGTACTAGATACGCTGAGGTTGTTGAGAGCAACGGAAGGGTTCCTGTAAAGTTAGAGGTCCAGCTAGGAGATCCAATAACCCCAGAGCTCCTAGATGAAGCACTCAGGAAGAATCCCGATGTTGAGGCTGTTACAATAACGCATAATGAGACGTCGACTGGAGTTCTTAATCCTCTGAAGGAGCTTGCAAAGGTTGCAAAGGAGCATGAAAAGTTAGTTTTCGTTGACGCTGTAAGCGCATTAGGAGCTGCTGATCTAAAGTTTGATGAGTGGCAGATAGATATAATGTTCTCAAGCTCACAAAAGGCTTTTGGAGTTCCTCCAGGCCTAGCAATAGGCGCGTTTAGTGATGAAGTCTTTGAGATAGCAAGAAAAATACCAGATAGAGGATGGTATTTTGATCTTCTGTTATATAAGGAGTATCATGAAAAGAAAAAGGGAACACCATCAACGCCTCCAATACCTCAAATGATAGCGCTAAACGTTATGCTAGAGAAGATTGATAAGGATTATGGTGGAAAGAAAGGATGGCTTGAGATGTACGAGAAGAGGGCTAAGACAATAAGAGAAGGGGTCAAAAGACTTGGTCTAGAGCTTGTTGCTAGGAAAGGATATGAAAGCCCATCAATAACAGCTGTTAGAGCCCCTGAGGGCATAAAAGGCCCTGACGTCTACTATGCTATGAGAGAAAGAGGATTTGAGCTAGCACAGGGATATGGTCCACTTAAGGAAACAACATTTAGAATTGGACATATGGGGTATATTACTGATGAGGACATAAAGGAGATGTTTGAGAACCTTGAGAAGGTAATTGAGGAGCTTAAGAGGAGATCCTAGTAGATTTTATTCCTCTGTTCATTTTTCTTTCTTAGGATATTGTTTAAATTATACCTTGTATTTTTAATCTAGACATGGGTCCAGCACATGAATCTAGAGTGGAGCTAGACTCTACGTGAGGAGAGTTTAATGAGGCTAGCAGTAATACTAAGGGACAGGTGTAATCCAAGCCAATGCTCATACGAGTGTATGAACTTTTGTCCAGTATATAGAAATAATGAAGACATTTTCTCTCTTGATCATAAAGGTAAGCCGATAATATCTGAATCACTTTGTATAGGATGTGGTATTTGTGTACACAAGTGTCCTCTAGATGCTGTAAGAATAATAAATGTAGCAGATGATATGAGGGAAGACATAATTCATCAATATGGACCAAACGCCTTCAGGCTATTTAGGCTTCCATCAGTGCATAAGAACTCTGTTGTTGGTCTTTTGGGAGCAAATGGTGTAGGAAAAACAACTGTTGTAAACATATTCTCCGGAAAAATAATCCCTAACTTCGGCGACTTTGAGTCTGAACCATCTTGGGATAGGGTTCTTGAAAGATTTGCAGGTACAGCGCTGTATTCATACTTTAAGGACTTAGCAGATGGAAGGATAAAAACAGTAGTAAAGCCTCAGTACGTGGATCTCATACCAAGGTACTACAAGGGAACAGTACGTGGTCTTCTTGAGAGAGCAGATGAAACAGGTAAATTAGATGTGATAGTAGAAGAGTTTGGTTTAAAAAACCTCTTAAATAGAAATCTTACAAAGCTTTCAGGTGGAGAGCTTCAGCTTATAACAATTGCTGCTACGTTCCTTAAGGATGCGGACTTTTACTTCTTTGATGAGCCGTCATCTTACCTAGATATCGTTAAAAGGCTTTTTGTTGCTAGGAAAATAAGAGAGTTGTCTGAGCACGCTAATGTATTCGTAGTTGAGCACGACCTCGCTGTACTTGATTTTTTGGCAGATATTGTTTATATCCTCTATGGTGAGCCTGGAGCATTTGGAGTGGTCTCGAATCCACGACATGTAAGGAATGCAATAAATGCATTTCTTTTAGGATATTTAGACTCTGAAAACGTTAGAATAAGAGACTATGAGATTATGTTCGAAGTAAGACCTCCAAAGGCTCAAGAAGAGCCAGGAGAAGTCCTTCTAGAGTTTAAGGATATACACGTTAAGTTTGAAAGTGGGTTTGTTCTTGAAGCTCCTGGAGGGAAGCTATATCGAGGGGAAATTGTTGGTGTAGTAGGACCTAATGCCATTGGAAAGACCACTCTAGTTAGGGTACTTGCGGGAGAAATAACGCCTAAGAGGGGAATGATATCCGTTGAAGCAACTATAAGTTACAAACCCCAGTATGTCAAGATAGAGGAGTCTGGCACAGTAGAGGACTACCTTATGGGCATTCTTGGGATAGAATACACATCCGGATTCTTCCAGAATGAGATTCTTCATCCTTTGGGGCTTAAGAAGATTCTTCACAAAGATGTTGCTAATCTATCTGGAGGAGAAACTCAGCTAGTAGCAATAGCAGCATGTCTTGGAAAGCCTGCAGATATATACTTACTTGACGAGCCATCTGCCTACTTAGACGCATCACAGCGCATGGAGGTCTCAAAGGTTATTAAGAGAATAATTGAGAAAAGAAAAGCCTCTGGCTTAATAGTAGATCATGATATATATTTTATAGACATGATTAGTGATTTACTTCTTGTGTTCACAGGAGAGCCTGGAGTTCACGGCAGAGCAAACGGCCCATATGACCTGCATAGAGGTATGAACGAGTTTCTGAGGAACATAGGAATTACGTTCAGAAGGGATCCGGACACGGGAAGACCTAGGGTAAATAAGCCTGGATCAAAGCTTGATAGGGAGCAGAAGATTAAGGGAGAGTATTACTACATTGCGTAACATTACAGCACTAGATGAGAGGATATCTGAGTACTGTGAGAAGTGCAATAAGTTCATTAAAGCTTAATGCAGGGATCTCTAGATCACGAGAAAGATTTCTCTCAGATCCTTCTGGTCCCCATAAAGTCACTATAAGTCTTGGTTCACACTTCCTAAGGAACTCTAAGAGGCCATTATAATCCTCATGACTTGAAAGATAGAAGTGATAGTCTCCCTCAGCTCTCCAAAAGCCACTTACAGTTATAGTAACTCTTGTAGGATCAAGTATAGCCCTATTTGTTATCATAATGCTGGCTCTCTTAGGGTTCTGCGAAAAACTATACACGTCTATACCTGCAGACCTCATAAGATCTCCTATGATGTATGTTTTCTTAAATATTGACCTTGAAAGATATACATCCTCTTCAAATCCTTTGCCGTAATGCTCTCTAAGATAAGTAAGTATCTCCTGAGGTTTTCCAAACGTGTATGTCAATACATTAACTCTCTCAAAGTAATCTATAGCCTCTAGTAGTCTAGTCTTCTCTTCCTCTCTCTCAGGGAAGGTATAGTCTGGAGCGCCATAAGTGGCATCTAAAAAGACTATATCAGCCTTTCTTGGCTCTGCTGCCATAAAAAGGGATGTATCGTGAAGTGAAAAGTCTCCTGTATATAGGACGTTAAGTTCATCTTCAATATAAAGCATAGTAGCTCCTGGAACGTGTCCTGCTGGGAGGAGCTCTATATTATCAGGGATATCCTTGATTAGAGGCCCCCTTTTCGAGAACCTCCAAGTGACCTCAGAGGAGAGTATAGAGCCATGGCCTCCAGTAGGAAGGTGATCGCTATGTGCATGGGATACAAATGAGATAAAGTCCATTTTAAGCCTTTGTGGTTCTAGAAGGACATTTTTATAGGCGATGCCATTGAAGTGAATACATGTATCATTTGGATAGTAATCTATGGTGAAGTTATCACGTAGGAATCTAAGGACGTCTAAGTCTATGTTTTTGATTTTCTGTTTAAGTTCTCTGATAGTCCTCTCGACAGACAGCATGTTGGCAGTGATCATGTAAATGACACCGGCCTATGTTCAATTGTTTTCATTAATGAAAGCGTAGGTATTAATAAGATTTCTATCTAAGGGCAGGGGTAATTAATCTGAGTACAGTACTAAGACATTAGCTGAGCCATGAATACCAACTGCTTAAAATAATTATACTACCTTACTTAAGTGTAAATGTCTATGGCTAAGAGGTGATGTCCTTGTCCCATGAGACATATACTAGCATAGGCAAAAAGATGCGTATTTCGAGAATATTAAAAAACGGACGATCCGTAATATTCGCTATGGATCATGGCATGGAGCATGGTCCAGACGAGTTTCCTAAGGAACATCTGAACCCAAAGATAATCCTTAAAAAGGTAATAGAAGGTGGCGCCGATGCTATAATGGTAAACATTGGCATTGCGGCTCTCACATGGGATGTTTGGGCTAATAATGTGGCCCTTATAGTTAAGGTCACAGGGAAGACGTCAATAAGGCCTAAGGATGAAACTCTTCTTCAAAGCCCTACTGGCATAGTAGAGGATGCTGTAAAGATTGGGGCAGATGGAATTGCAGCAACAGTCTATTGGGGATCACAGTACGAGCACATTATGATGGAACAGTTCGTTGAAATTGCAGCAATATGTGAGGAGTATGGGATGCCAGTACTTCAGCTTGCATACCCTCGCGGCCCTGAGATTCAGAACAGATATGATCCAAGGATTGTTAGGTACGGAGCAAGGGCTGCTGCAGAAATTGGTGCTGACATAATAAAAACCTACTGGACGGGATCTAAGGAGAGCTTTGCGTCTGTAGTTGAGGCAGCATCTGGAGTGCCAGTTCTTATGAGTGGGGGACCAAAAACAGATACTCCCCTTGAGTTCCTAAAGGTCGCAAGGGATGTCATAGAGGCAGGAGGAGCAGGTGTTGTTGTCGGCAGAAATGTATTTCAAAGGTCTGATCCTGTTACAATGATGAGAGCAATCGTTAGAGTTGTTCACAAGGACGAGGATCCTGAGGAAGTTGCTAGGGAAGAAGGTCTAGTTTAGCTAATATGCCTTTAGAAAGATGACAATTAATGGAGGTTTTGTATGGACGTAGTTACTGTAGGGCACATTCTCACAGATATAAGAATTAGGACTGATGAGTTTGCAACTCCTGATAAGGAAAGTAGAGTAATAGAGATGAAATATGGTCCAGGAGGATCGGCTGCTAACTCAGCAATAGCCTCTGTTAAACTTGGAAAGAGGGCAGTAGTCTTAGGAAAAGTTGGCATGGATGACTTTGGAAAACTTGCCTTAGAAAGTATCATGAGAGAGGGTGTAGACATAAGCTCAGTTAAGATAAAAGTAGGTGGTCGCACAGGGTTTACACTCGTGATCATAAACGCGAATGGAGACATCATAATGTATGGATACAAAGGTGTTGCTGAGGAGTATTCTCCAGAAGAACTTGACAAAAACGCAATAAAGGGCGCAAAGCACCTCCATGTAGCTAGTTTAAGGCTTGATACTGCAAAAAGTGCTCTTGAAGTAGCAAAGGATAGTGGTCTAATGACAACATTTGATCCTGGAAGAAGACTCTCTAAACTTGGCATAAGTGCCTTTAACGAGATAATGCCGTATACAGATTACCTTCTTTTGAACATTAAGGAGCTGGAGATGCTTACTGGAACAACAGACATATCAAGGGGATTTGAGAAAATATCAGAAGCTGGTTGTAAGAATGTTATTGTAAAGATGGGAGGAAGAGGAGCTATTTACAAAGGTGAGGAGGGGGAGATAAGAGTTAAAGCGTTTAAAGTAAGTGCCATAGACACTACGGGGGCTGGAGATGCTTTTGCTAGTGGATTCTTTGTAGCACTACTCTATGGGGCATCAGTTGAGGAAGCTTTGTTATTTGCAAGCGCTACTGCCGCACTAAAGGTTACTACGCTAGGGGCACAGCTTAAGCACAGGCTAGAAGACGTCATAAAATTCTTAGAGGATAGAGGATATAAATTGTCGTTTATATAAAAGCACTTATTCATACATCGTGAAGAGATCATAGTCCTCTCCGACATCAAAGAGCCCAAGCCTTACTCCAGCATCAAGCCACGCATGAGCATAGTTTACACATGCAAAGGCATTCACAAAATCTCCCTTCTCATAAAAGTACAGGGCATCTTTGTAGTATGACTCTGCCATCCTGTAGAGATCCTCTGCAGCTTTTCTCAGAAAAGATTTCCTAGGGACAGATACCCTAGCCTTCCTCAAAGCAGTCTCAGTCTTCCTTAGGTATTTTATAATCTTATCCTCTGATATTCTATTCTTAACTTCATTGTTCATAAGATGACATCACCTATAAGTATCAGTGATCCCTTGATGAAGGCATACATCGCTCGATAAAAGTTTTCTCCACTAACTATAATAAGAAGATCCTCCTCAAGCAGATCCCTTAAAACAGTACTCTCATACGCGTATCCTGGTATTGCCTCTGTAAGAGGTATTCCAGTATCTGGAAGACGTGCCTCACCCTTCTTGTAAACAGAGACTATTGCTCCAAGAGCACCATTTCTGACAAGAAGATCTCTTTCATACATCCCGTTTTTTGAAAGAGGACTCCTTAGGGCCCTTCCCCTAACTATGCCCTCCACAGCATATGGCCAGTTAAGAGATCGTATGCTAAGTCTTCTAGTTATCTTAAAGTATCTCTGACCTATCTCTTCTAGAATGCTCTCTCCTATTCTTGAGAGGTAATGCCCTGCCTTTGAAGAGATTATTAGACCTTGCTTTTTTAGCTCATTTAATAGCTTCCTAATTTTTCCCTCGCCAATTCCTAAAGATTCTGAAAGAAACACTCTTCCCACAGGTCCCGCCTTAAGTACATTAAGTATTAAGAGATGTTCTGGTGTTAACATACGATCTCACACATTTTTGAGAATTTCTTTTGGAGCATCTGCTAGATAAACAAGAGCTTCAGCCTCTGTGAAATGCAAATTCCCAACGACCACTATGGAATGCATTCCCATAGGGAACTTATATCTCATGAGATCTTTTGGATATCCTGCCTTTACGATTTCGTCATCGCTTCCTATATTTGATAATCCAACGAGTATTGAATCATCTCTTATTACGCCTTCTTTTCTTCGCTCTTCAATTTTCATAAGTATCTCTATTCCCTCCCTTACGCTCATTGATGATCCCTTTTGTGGATCTAGGTCCAGTAATATAAGTGTGTGAAGGCCTCTGCTAAGGTTCTCCTTTATTACATCATACGGACTCTCGAATATATGTCCTTTGTAGGGATAGGGTAGCGTTGTTGTTCTTCCAAACTTGTACGCATGAAGTCCACATGCTCCTGGGACAGCAGTTAAAACTGAAGCATTGTGAACAACGCGATAAGCAATACCCCTCTTCCTGGCTTCAAGGATCAAAGATATGTGTGTAGTTGCAATGAGGGGATCTCCGGGAACTATGAGGGCCACGTCTGTCTTCTTGGCTCTATCTAATAAGTAATTGCTTTCTACAGCGTCCCTTCTAAGTACTTTCACATCCTTTCCAATGAGCTCCTTAAGACTATCAACGTTAAGTTTTCTAGGCACTGCTGTGTATAGCTCTATATATACCTCTTTTACTTTATTTCTAAGGATTTCTAGGCCTCTAAGAGTAAGATCCTTCTCGTTACATAGTCCTAAGCCAATAAGATAGAGTATTCCCATTATCCTTCACTCCTTAGTCCACAAGGCCATGAGCAGCTCTTACATTCCTCTGTGTATGGGGGAATACTAGCCTCTCCTTTAATTGATAGTGTATATTCAAATGCTCTCCTAACATTTTCCTCAGATCCTTCTAGTACAAGTGTTATTGATCCCTCACTTCCTGAAACTCCTCCTGACGCTATAGGGATGGCATTAACATTAAATAAAATACGGTATGCTTCTATTTCTGTTATAGGCTTTGCTCTGGGGATAGGGAACAGTGCAGAATACATACCAGTGCTGTACCTGTAATAGTTAATTCCTGTATGCTTAGCTGCTTCATACACAGATATTGGTATCATTTTCTCAAGTCCAATTGGCACTATAATATGGGAACCTCTTGGTATTAGATACCTCAGAGCATTTCCGATTGTACCTCCAAGAGGAGATGCTGCAAGTACACCAACGTTACCAAAGGGGTCTAGAGCATTTGCACCTTTGATAAAGACATCATCTGGTCCGAACTCCTCTAATATCTCATATCCTATGTTTTTAAGGATCTTTCCTCTCTTGATTACTATGGGCCTTGGTCGGTTGTTTTTAGGAGTTACACATAGTCTTCCTTTAGATACTACTCCATATGTAAACTTCTCTTTCTCCATTGAGATTCCTAGAAGCTCCTCTGCAACGTACGCTGTGGATATGCTCGTTGCAATTACTATTATTCCTTCCCTGTATGCCTTTCTAACCTCCTCCATGTTGGCCACAGCCCTACCTATAAGCCTTCTGGACTCATATGGTGTTAGCGTTACAAGGGCCCTCTCCATTAACATCACCGTTCTCTTCTAAAGGTGGTTTAAGTGATTTTTCGTAATATTCAACTACTTTGAGGAGTTCTCCCGTTCCGTCCTCCTTTATTGGGAGGACTTCATCGAGGAGCGTTCGGGGGAGCGGGGCTCCCCACATCCTGGCTTGAATAGATTAAGAGTTGCCACGACATCCCTATCAAATTCCAAACCACATTTCTCGCATTTTAATAGCCTCTGCCCATTCGAGCTTAGTCTAGACCCATACATCAGGCAGAGGCTTGAGGTTTTATAAGCCTTAACGTAATTAACGCTTAAACCATTCCATTTTGCCTTATTCACCAAGCAGTCTCCTTATCTCAGACTCTGGAATCCCTCTAATATCTCCAACCCTCCTAACTACCCTTATCTTACCTTCCCTAGCCCACCTCTGCAACGTCTTCGGATGAACTCCTAATATCTCCAACGCCTCTTTTATTCGGTATAACTTTTCCATTTTATTGTATTTAAATGTTACACAAATCAAAAACTGCACCAAACCCTAAAACACTATGCAACGTCCCTTTTATAAACCATAATGTTTATAGCTTAGTTATATATTTATGCACATGTACATGAATATATGG
>QMTU01000014.1 GCA_003663585.1 Thermoplasmata archaeon | reverse complement strand
AGTAAAGAGTCTAAGGAGGAAGTTACCATATTTAAGTACTATGATCTTCCTGAGGACTTTGTTAAAGTAATAGAAGATAACCTTGAGAGTGATATCGAGAAGAAAATATTTGAGAGAAGCAAGGAGCTTGGAGTTCCACTGCCTCTGGCCACAGTGAAAGAAATAGCGTCTTATTACATCTCTGGAGAAATTGATGACAATATGCTTGATGAAGTCATAAAGAGAGCTGTTAGAGAGTACTCATGGGCGTTAGTTCAACCAGGAGAGGCTGTGGGAATAGTAGCTGGTCAGTCAGTGGGAGAGCCCAGTACGCAGCTTACAATGCGTACCTTCCACTATGCCGGTGCTGCTGAGATGAACATAACCACAGGTCTCCCGAGGTTCATTGAGATCGTGGACGCTAGGAAGGACATAAGCACTCCTATGATGACCATATACCTCCTTCCAGAGTACAAGAACAGTAGAGAAATAGCAATGGAAGTAGCTAGGAAGATCACAATGACGTATGTCTCTGACATAGCGGACATAATTTCAGACCCAGAAAACTGGGAGATAGAGATAAGGATAGACGCGAGAAGGGCTCATAATTATGGAATAGAAAACATAAACGACATAAAGAAGAAAATCATAAAGAAGATTAAGAACTATGGAACATATGAAGAAATAAATGAAACCACGATCCTTCTTAGGATTAGTGAGGAGAGACAGAGCTATTATGAGTTCTACAAGATACTCAACGATATTAGAAGGCTTATGGTCAAAGGCATAAAGGGGATCAAGAGGGCTATAGTTAAGCCAGAAGGCGATGAGTACGTGATCCTCACAGAGGGATCAAATCTCATGGAGGTACTCAAGTTAGAGTACGTAGACTGGCGTAGGGTAAAGACAAATAATATATTTGAGGTATTCCATACTTTGGGTATTGAGGCTGCAAGAACAGCGATAATCAAGGAGGCATCATCGACTCTAGCAGAGCAGGGTGTGGAAGTTGACCTAAGGCACTTAATGCTAATTGCGGACATGTTGACAAGAGATGGAAGGATCAAGGCAATAGGAAGACAGGGAGTTGCCGGTGAGAAGACATCACCACTTGCAAGAGCAGCATTTGAAGTCACTGTTAAGAACTTATTTAAAGCGGCTAAGTCAGGAGAAGAGGACAAGCTTAAAGGCGTCTATGAAAACGTGATTATTGGTCATATAGTGCCTATTGGTACAGGAATGGTGGAACTCGTCGTAAGGAGGGAAAAGCCTAATGAACGTAGCTGACATCATAAGGAATCTGTCCAGGCATGGTAAGGTCCTTTATGGGGCAGATCAAGCGAGGAAGTCCCTTGAAAGAGGTGCTGACGTAAAGCTAATAATAATGGCTAAGAACTGTCCGAAGGAAAAGAGAGAGAAGATTGAGAAACTTGCTGCTGAGAGAAAAGTGCCAGTATATTACTATAACGATACTGCTGAGAACCTGGGCATACTTTGTGGAAAGCCGTTTGTAGTTACAACGCTTACTGTATTGGACAATGGCCCTGTGGACATTGGTCCGTTGATAAGTGGTGTGTCTGGCCATGACTGAGATAGTATTTACTGCTGAGGAGATTTCCTATATTACTTTTTTTGAGGGCGCGACGGGGGTAAGAGTAATAGATTGCATAGTCAAGGACGAGGACAACCTCATAATTTTTGTGATAGAGGGCCCTGCCATTAGGGCAATAGGAAGAGACGGAAGTAAAATAAGAACTATAAAAGAATACCTAAACAAGGACATAAAGGTAGTCTCTTACAGTGATGATCCTCGAGTGTTTATGAGGAACTTCTTTGCACCATATAAGCCAAGAAAAGTAGAAATAGTGGAAGAAAAGGGAAAAAGGAGGATATATGTACATGTGGATCCAACAATAAAGCCCAAGGCCATAGGAAAAAATGGTAAAAATGTGAGACTTGCAAAGGAGCTTCTACAGAGGCACTTTAAAGACATAGACAGTGTTATTGTGGTCTAAAAGTGCTCCCTGTTTTTAAAACTTAGTCTTCACTAGTTTTTACGTCCTTCACGATCTAACAATGTTACTTGAATTTAACTAAAACTCTCTCCTTTGCTAATATCCTCCCTGAACTAAAGCATAAGGCCTTCTCGGGGTCTGCCTGTCGTGAGCGAAGAACCTTCCGCTTAGGCTCACGCTCACGAGGGCTTGGGAGGCATTGGCCTTCTCCCCGCTTGGAGTGGGCCTGGATCCTCGCATCCAGATGTTATACTCACTCGTTTCGGGACTCCAGCCTGCTCCCACATCTCGGGCAGGTGGTGGATGTGGCAGGATCACCAAGATCCCTGGGCTCACTCCCATTTTTAAACATTTTGAACCCCGATGATAATGCAAACGCTCACGAATATTCATGAACCCTCACAAGGACAAGAACAGTTTCATAAGGCGATAAATGGTAAACCTTTTAAGTAAGTCCTAGCTCTTTAATCGAAGCTATCTGTTGTCTCAAGACAAGGTCATATTTAAATACTCATAGCATTTGTGATATGTGTAAGATCCTCAACTAAAGTCTCAGTCTCTGGTGTTATGCTCAACACCTTAACGATGTTATCATGGTCGTGGGGTGATATTAAATGCCAAATGGTCTCTTCGCTGCAAGAAAGCTCAAGCAGGTAAGAAAGGAGTACAGGTGGCACGATTCGTATTACAAGAGGAGAGTACTTAGACTAAAGGAGAAGTATGATCCACTAGAGGGAGCTCCACAGGCTAGAGGAATTGTCATAGAAAAGGTTGGAGTTGAGGCTCGTCAGCCTAACTCAGGGATTCGTAAGTGTGTGAAGGTTCAGCTTATAAAGAATGGAAAGATTGTAACCGCATTTGCTCCCGGAGATGGTGCCATAAAGTTCATTGATGAGCACGATGAGGTAATAATAGAGGGTATTGGAGGTCGTAAGGGGAGATCTGTAGGTGATCTCCCAGGTGTGAGATATAAGGTAGTAAAAGTCCAAGGGATATCATTAGAGGAGCTCAGACGTGGAAAGAAGGAGAAACCTAGGAGGTGAAACTATTGACAGAGAATAACAACAAGGAGACAATGAGGTTTGACCTAACAGAGGAGGAGTTGGAGGAAGTCCATCAGCAGATACTTAAGGAAAGGGAAAACTTGTTCAAGGTCTTTGGTAAGTGGTCCCTTCTTGACGTTAAAGTAGAGGATCCTGGCCTTGCTCGTTATATAGATCTCACTCCGAGAATAGTTCTTCACACGCATGGAAGGCTCTCTCAGGAGAGGTTCGGTAAGGCCAAGATAAACATTGTTGAGAGGCTCATTAACAACATGATGAGGACAGGAAAATACACTGGAAAGAAGACAAAGGCGTATAAGGTTGTTAAACTTGCCTTTGAAATAATCGAGAAGAGAACAAAGCAGAATCCTGTTCAGGTCCTTGTAAAGGCTCTTGAGAATGCTGCGCCAAGAGAGGCCGTGACAAACTTAAAGATGGGTGGAGTGATGATACCAAGGGCTGTTGACGTATCTCCTCTACGCAGATTAGACATGGCCTTAAGACATATAGCAATTGGTGCCATTCAGAAGTCTCACAAGAACAAGAAGAGAATATGGGAATGTTTAGCAGAGGAGATCATATACGCAGCAAATAATAATCCGCAAAGCTTTGCTATCGCCAAGAAGGATGAGATAGAGAGGATAGCAAAGAGCTCTAGATAATGTTTCTAATACTTTTGAGGTGTAACAGATGGGTAGGAGAGAGGAGAACATAAAGAAAGTAAAAGCTCTGATGACACAGAGGGATAGGATAAGGAACATAGGAATAATAGCGCATATAGACCACGGAAAGACCACACTATCTGACAACCTGTTGGCCGGAGCTGGAATGATATCTGAAGAGTATGCTGGAAAAATGCTTGTTCTAGACTACGATGAGCAGGAACAGGCAAGAGGCATTACGATACAGACAGCAGCAGCGTCAATGGTACACGAGTACGATGGAAAGGAATATCTGATAAACCTCCTTGACACTCCAGGGCACGTTGACTTTGGAGGAGAAGTGACAAGAGCAATGAGAGCTTGTGATGGAGTGATCCTAGTTGTAGATGCTGTTGAGGGAGTGATGCCTCAGACGGAGACCGTAATTAGGCAAGCATTAAGGGAAAACGTTAAGCCAGTGCTTTTCATAAACAAAGTCGATAGACTCATAAATGAGCTTAAGCTTCCTCCGGAGAAAATACAGGAGAGATTTGCTAAGATTATAAAGGACGTTAATAATTTAATAAAGAAATTTGCAAGGCCAGAGTTCAAGGAGAAGTGGCAAGTACGTGTGACAGATGGAAGCGTAGCATTTGGTTCTGCATACCATAACTGGGCAATTTCGGTGCCGTTCATGGAAAAGACTGGGATAAAGTTTAAGGACATCTATGAGTACGCATCTGCAGGAAAGCACAAGGAACTTGCAAAGAAGGCGCCCATAACTCCTGTTGTTTTAGATATGGTTGTAAGACATCTCCCCAACCCACTTGAAGCACAGAAATATAGGATACCGGTCATATGGAAGGGAGACATTAACAGCGATGTAGGAAAAGCCATGCTCGAATGTGATCCAGAGGGTCCTCTAGTGATGATGGTCACGAAGATAATTCCTGACAGGTACGCGGGAGAAGTTGCAGTTGGGAGAATATATTCTGGGACTATCAGGCCCGGACAAGAGGTATACGTAATAGGACACTATAAACCCCTAAGGGTACAACAAGTAGCTGTCATGGTAGGCCCTGAGAGGATTCCAGTGGATGAACTTACAGCAGGAAATGTCGTCGCAATAACTGGAGTTTGGGAAGCCTATGCAGGAGCGACGATATCTAATAAGCCAGATGTTGAGCCATTTGAGGAGTTCCACTACGTGTCTGAGCCCGTAGTTACAATAGCAATAGAGGCAAAGAACCCAAGAGATCTTCCAAAGCTCGTTGAAGTTCTAAGGAGAATAGCGAAGGCAGATCCATCACTGAGAGTTGAGATAAATCAGGAGACAGGAGAGCATCTTCTCTCTGGAATGGGAGAGCTACACTTAGAGGTCACAGTCTATAAGATTGAGAATGAATATAAGGTACCTGTTAAGACTTCACAACCAATAGTAGTCTATAGAGAGTCTGTTCTCGGAACTGGAGGGCCATTTGAAGGGAAATCTCCAAACAGGCACAACAGGTTCTATATAGTCGTTGAGCCCCTTGAGGACGAGATATACAACGCAATAAGGGATGGAACAATACCTACTGGAAAGGTCAAGGACTCAGTGAAGATGGCAGAGATTTTAAACAAGTTCGGATGGGACTGGAACCTTGGAAAGTCCGTTGTAGAGGTGTATAAAGGCAATATGTTCCTAGACGTCACAGTTGGTATACAGTACTTAAACGAGACTATGGAATTAATCCTAGATGGCTTTAGAGCGGCAATGGATGAAGGACCTCTCGCTAAAGAGCCCGTGATGAAGGTTAAGGTGAAGCTTGTAGATGCAAAGCTTCACGAAGATGCAATACACAGAGGACCTGCTCAGGTAATACCTGCAGTAAAGAATGCCATATATGGAGCAATGCTCCAAGCAAACGCTGTGATGTTTGAGCCAATGTTTAAGGTTACACTGGACGTTCCTATGGACTACATGGGAGCCGCAATGAGAGAGATACAACAGAGAAGGGGATCCATAATATCAACAGAGATGGTTGATGAGGCTACAATGAGAATAGTAGCTAAGGCTCCTGTAGCTGAGATGTTTGGGTTCGCAAATGCTATAAGAAGTGCAACACAGGGCAGGGCCATTTGGAACCTAGAGTTCATGGGATTCGAGAAGGTTCCTGACTCACTACAGATGCAAATAATACAGAAGATCAGAGAGCGTAAGGGTCTGCCGCTGGAGCCACCTACAGCAGATGACTTTAAGGAGTGATCTCTTGTGTTTTATTTATCTTTTTACAAACGTCTGAGAACTTATCTCATGCAATATCCTTTTAAACCTATGTTATATTTTATTTCCTAGGTCATTAAAATTAGCACTCGAAGAACAGGAGAGGTGTAAACTATGCCAAAGGAGAAGCCACACTTGAATGTAGTATTCATAGGGCACGTAGACCATGGTAAGTCAACCACTATAGGAAGATTACTGTATGAGACTGGAGCCATTGACGAGAGGACTATAGAGAAGCTTAGGGAGGAGGCTAGAGCTAAGGGCAAGGAAACCTTCGAGTTTGCATTCGTAATGGACAAGCTAAAGGAGGAGCGTGAGCGTGGACTTACGATAGACGTAGCTCATAGAAGATTCGACACCCAAAAGTACATGATTACAATCATAGATGCTCCAGGACACAGAGACTTCGTTAAGAACATGATTACAGGTGCGAGTCAGGCAGACGCAGCTGTTCTTGTAGTATCAGCCCCAGAGGGAGTCATGGAGCAGACAAAGGAGCATGCCTATCTTGCAAGAATACTTGGAATAAACCAGATGATCGTCACTATAAACAAGATGGACGCTACACACCCAGAGTACAGTAAGGAGCGCTTTGAGCAGGTAAAAGAGGAAGTAGTAAAGCTCCTTAAGATGGTGGGCTATAAGCCAGAGCAGATAAAGGCAATAATCCCAACATCTGCATACAAGGGAGACAACGTTGCGAAGAAGAGTAACAACATGCCATGGTATGATGGTCCAACACTTCTTGAGGCATTCGACCTTCTAGAGATTCCTCCAAAGCCTACGGACAAGCCACTTAGAATACCCATACAGGACGTGTACTCAATTCAGGGTGTTGGTACAGTGCCCGTAGGACGTGTCGAAACAGGTGTCCTTAAGGTAGGTGACAAGGTAGTATTCATGCCACCCGGTGTAAGCGGAGAGGTCAAGTCCATAGAGATGCACCACGAGCCCATAGAGGTTGCAGAGCCAGGTGACAACATCGGATTCAACGTGCGTGGAGTATCTAAGAAGGATCTACGCCGTGGAGACGTTGCTGGTCATGTGGACAACCCACCAACAGTTGCTAAAGAGTTCGTTGCACAGATAGTTGTCATTAACCATCCCACAGCAATAGGCGTTGGATACACACCAGTAATTCATGCACACACGGCTCAGGTAGCCTGTAGGTTTGAGGAGCTAATGGAGAAGAAGGATCCAAGGACTGGACAGACTGTAGAGAAGAACCCAAGCTTCCTTAAGACTGGAGACATTGCAGTTGTTAAGCTAGTGCCAACCAAGCCACTAGTGATTGAGAAGGTTCAGGAGTTCCCACCACTTGGAAGGTTCGCTATACGTGACATGGGAAGAACTATAGGCGCTGGAATAGTGCTTGATGTCGTGCCCAAGCAGTAACCTTCTCCTTCACTAAAATATTTTATTTTTTTAGGATAATATTTATTGCCTTAAAACACACTTACGAACAAATATGCTGGTGATAGTCATGCCTGCACGTACTACTAGAGCCCCCCAGCATCCAAGAAGGGGCATTAGGGAAGTAAAGATTACACTCATAAGCAGAGATCACAGGATACTAACAAAAATAGCAGAGGAGCTAAGGCAAAAGGCATTGGACAAGGGAGTTAGAGTAAGGGGACCAATACCCCTCCCAACAAGAAGACTTATAGTCCCTATAAGGAGATCTCCAGATGGACGTGGTACAGAGACTATAGATCACTGGGAAATGAGAATTCACAAGCGTGTTCTCTATATAGAACTTACGACACCTGAGATATTGAGGGATATAATGAAGACAGAGTTTCCAACAGAAGTTGAAGTTGAGATGCGCATGATTGAGCGCTAATCTTTTTCTAATTTACATCCTGACTTCACATACTACTGTGCTAAACTTTAAATTTGGTGTCTTCTACCTAATTTAATAGTGAGATGTTATGCCGGGGTGGCCGAGCCCGGACCAAGGCGCCGGCCTTGAGAGCCGGTGGGCTCACGCCCGCCTGGGTTCAAATCCCAGCCCCGGCGCCAATCCTTCATAAATTCTTCTGCTATTTTTAGTCCAGAACTTGTACGTTTATTCTTAGCGCTCTACTAATAATGACTCCTACAAGATGAACTTAAAGAGACATAAGCACATTAATAATTTTATACTCTCTAAAGATTAGTATCATCACTCTGGGAGGTCTTGAGATGGCTAAGAGAAGGTCGTGGATACTTAGGAAATTACTTTGGCTCTTTGGTAGGCCACATATTAGGATTGGAATATATGGTCCTCCAAATGCAGGAAAAACGACTTTAGCTAATGCCATAGCTAGAGATCTTGTGGGTGAGGAGGTTGGGCCAGTATCTGACATCCCACATGAGACTAGGAGGGTTACTACGAAGAGGAATCTGGTCCTTCATTATAAGAACAAGAAAATATACCTTGACATAGCAGACACGCCAGGAATAGCCACAAAAATAGACTATAAGGAGTTTATGAAGTATGGGCTCAGTGAAGAGGACGCTAAAAAAAGGGCAAAAGAGGCTACTGAGGGGGTTATCGAGGCCATAAAGTGGCTTGATGAAGTAGATGGTGTCATAGTGGTTATGGACTCAACTCAGGATCCATACACACAGGTAAACATAACAATTCTAGGTAATCTTGAGGCCAGGAGGATACCTACAATAATAGCAGCGAATAAGATAGATCTTCCAGAGGCCACCCCCGGAAAGATCATATCTGCATTCCCTCAGCACGTTGTAATACCAATAAGTGCGTTAAGAGGCGACAACTTAGAGGAGCTTTATAAGGCTATAGTGAAGTACTTCAGGTGACCATATATGAGCGAGATAGTGCTTCAGATTGTCTCAAGGGAACTTCTTCACTCTCTCGGCAATAATAAGCTTGACTATATAATTGACAAAATTCTAGAGGGTAAGGTACTCCTTCTAGAGGAGGGGCTTACCCCAGAAGAGCAGCTAACTCTTATTAAGAAGGCTATGGAAAAGGTGGATATTGATAAGTTCAAAGGAATTGAGATGGCATTTTATCCTGAGGAACAAAAGAAGTATGGAATCTTTGCCAAGATCTTAAAGAAAAAGATATCTAGAGTAATGCTCATAGGACCTTCAGATGTTATTTCAGAGATCCGAAGGAAAGGGAATACCATAGAGACTATAATTAGGATAATAGAATGAAGAAGTTGTATAATCGATTTTTTATTTCTGAGGAAGCTTTAGAGGGATAAAAACACTAAAAAAGGACATCGCACATTATGAGTAGTGTTAATATATAGTCTCACGCTAATTGTGCGGAGGGATTGTAAATGGTACAGATTGAAGTCTGGGTGGAAAAGTACAGGCCTAAAAATCTCGACGAAATGGTCGGACATACAGATATAGTAAATGCTCTTAAAGGATATGTAAAGGCAAAGAACATGCCACATTTGCTCTTTGCAGGCCCTCCTGGGACAGGTAAAACTTCAGCGGCAATAGCACTTGCTAGGGAGTTATATGGAGACAAGTGGAGGGAGAACTTCCTTGAGTTAAATGCCTCTGATGCCCGTGGTATTGATGT
>QMTU01000013.1 GCA_003663585.1 Thermoplasmata archaeon | reverse complement strand
GCAAAAAGACCGGTACAATAGGATAAAAAACTTAGACCCTAAAAACCCTATGGGACAAAAAAAAAGAGAGGAATTGAGAGTTGCACTTATTTTTTAATTTTCAGTTGCACTGAGAGTATTGTTCTTAATTTCTCTTCACCGAATTTTTTGACGAACTGGTTAATTATCTGTGTAGTTTGTGGTGCTATTTGCAGTTTAACTGGTGTTAAGTTGTACTTGTGTCGCAGAGAATTTATTCGAGCGTAAAACACCCAGGTTCGTTTATCGTTGCGCTGGAAATTAAACCCGTGAATTAGTTTTGCAACGTCCCAGACACTATAACCCATAGTTAGTAATTTAATTGCATCTTGCTTTTGACTGTCGGTTAGTTTCTTTGCGATTAATTTCTGTCTCATTTCTGGTGTTAATTTTTGTTCTGCTGTTTTTAATAATTCAAAGTTGTACTGGTGGTTTAATTTGTTTTTTGACTTAATTTTTGTTTTTTGCATTTTTTTCCCCAAGTAGGAAGGGGTTTAATGTATATATAAATTTTTAGTTTGGATCATTTAAACAAGTCAAATTGTTTGGATATAATTATGTTCTGTATAAATTAGTCCTGATTTCATTTCTAGGGACATTTACAGTGACACTGAAAATTCCCTCAATAGCAAAACTGCAAATTACACCCTCAATTTCACTAGTCAAACTTTTAGTAAAATTGCTAGTTAAACTAGAAATTTGACGAAAAATTTATAAGGAATAATTTGTATATATATGTATGGAGGTGGTTTGGTATGGTATATGTGGGAATTGTGAAAATTGATGGGAAATATTATAGAATTGAAAAGAGAAAATGTATTAAATGTGGTAAGAAATTTTTAATTGGGTTTTTGTTGGGTGAAGATGGAAAAAGTAAGAATAAAGAGGATTATGATGAATATTTGTTTAATTGTTTGGATGGGTATGTATGTGATGAATGTGATGAAGAGGAAAATTAAAAATTAAATTTTTTTTCTAACTTTTAGTGTCACTCTCTATTCCCCCAAAGTTTAAATTGCTGGTTAAATTTGCTGTTAGATTGTTGGGTTAATTTTGAATTAAATTTGTAGTTTAACTAGAAAATTTTCGAATGTAACTCTGAAGGTAATTAATAGTTTCCCTAGGAATTAAATAGACAGTTTAAATCTAAATTACACCAGCAGTTAAATTTAACTCCGAGTTAGACTGATTGTTAGACTTAGAGTTAAACTCTGGGTGTTTTGCAGAATTAAATTTTGAGTTAAACTAGTGATGCGGCACTAGTCCTCTAGCTTAGAGCTTCAAAAGCTTATTCTCTAGGCGATTCAACCATTTCAGGAGTCAGTTTGTCATTTCTAATAAGATCTACATAGCCTTCGTCTTTGTGCTCAACAGGATTCAGAGGATACTGAGCATTCTTAGGCCTAACAAAAATCCATATAGGCTTCTTAGTCGAAGGAGATAGTATCACTCTGAGAACAAAGCGGCCTTTTAAAGTGTTTCCATCTAAGAAGTATTCATGGAGATTTCTACGCTGGACTCCGTATTTAACAGTGAATTTGTCCATGATTTTTATCTTAGCTACAGACAAGCGATGCCCACCGTGCAAAGTTGGGAACAAAAGCTCTCCTTCATAAGTTAGCCAGGATTTAGGATGTGGATACTTTATGGTCATTTGGCTCTTCTCTCCTTCTTCGATCCTCTCTTTGAAGACATCCCAGGAGGTCTTGCCTGCTGGAATCGGAGGGTGAACAGTGAAGCCTATGAGCTCTTTGTTCTTCTCTAATCTAACATCTATGTGGTCTCTGAACTTAAGAACTATGCTATCTGCATTGAAGTCTTTCTTTACTTCTGGCCCTGTGAATTCTACGACTAACTCGTTGCCTTCCCACCAATAGGCTTTGGCTATGTAGCCTTCTCTAGCCAAGATTTCTCCTTTTTCGACTTCTACTATTTTGCCAGTGGGCCAATGCCTCTGAACTACTCCTCTGCATTTACCGTTACATGGAGGCTTGAACTTATAGTACTCTGGAGGGAGCGGTTTTCCTTCCTCTCTGATTCTGAGGTATTCTTCATGAGTCAAAGTCTTAGCTTTGCTTACACCTCTGGGCAAAGTCAGAGAAGCCAGTCTGTCTAAGACTTCTATTCGGTCGGGAACATTTTTCTCGTGGACATACTCAACAACTCGAGGCTGGAAAACACCATAGTAGTAGCAACCTGTCTCCTTGCCGTTCTTATCCAGAATAGGGTATTTGTTGACTTCTGGTGTAACAACTCTTATTATTCCTCCTACAGGAGCAGTAATCTTGGTGTTGAATGTCCTTCCTAGATAAGCGTAGACTTTCTGCCCTTTAACTATAACTCCTTGAGCTTCCAAGAAAGATTCCCTGGCTTCATCGAAACTTTTCACTGCAGGCAATGTTTTACTTTCACTCTTGATTACAACTTTCCCTCTGGGAGCATACTTCTTGGCTATTTCAGCGCATCTGCCTTCGTATGGTCCTGCAGCTATCATGTAGTTCCAGACCGTCTTGATTTCCTCTCCTGTGTCTTTGTGCTTTGGATGCGTCCTGTCTATGACAAGGCAGTCTATCTCTTTGTACTTCTTTATTTTGCACCAGGCTTTGTTCTGGTTCGTTGCTGTCTCTATTTTCTTGTCCCATATTATCATTGCTCCTTCTGAGCCTGGCAATTCTGAAGCCCACTTAATAGCTTTAACTAAGTCAGATTTAGACTTTACAATTCTGTAGTGTTTGCCTTCCCTAAGGATTTTGAAATGTTCTGTATCCTTTATGTTCTTTAAGATTTCTAAGCGCTCTTGGAAAGGAAGATTGACTACATCTTTACCTTTGTAGCGGTAAACATCGAATATCATAAAGCGGCATCTATCCTCTTTGTCAGGCTCGTAGTCTTTGCCATTTACGTAGCCTATAAAGCTTGTGCGGTGTAAGGGTTCACCATCTTCGCTGACCATTATTCCTTCAGCATCGAAGACGCTGTCCTCAGGGAGCTGCTCAAGCTCTCTTATTATCTTCTTGAACTTGTTCTCTTTGTGGTAGCCTTCATCTTCGCTTCTCAAAGTTTTCTCTTTTGTGTTTATTTGGATTCTCATTCCGTCTATTTTCATTACAACTTTAGCTGGGAAAGTAAAGCCTGGTATATCAGCTACTTTCTCAGGCTCAAATTCTCTCCAATAAGGCTTGTTAGGCTTGTAGAAGCTCTTCTTCTCTATGGTTTTGCCTTTCCACTTTATCGAGCCATCAGGCAACAATTCACCGTAGTCTCCGTCTTCAGCTATGTAGACTTTGTCTGGGTCTTCATAGTAGCCTTTGCTTCTAGCTATGATTCTCAGAGTCTCTTTGGCTTCCTCATGGGTTTGGTATAAGTGTCCTACATGAGTGAACTTTACATGCTTGACTCCTGCTTTGCTGCACATTTGTACTTGGTTAACCATGGACATGTGCCCTACTTTCTCAGGCCTTTTAATGTCGACTTTCATGCATGAGCCATCTCCTATGTACAAGTCGATTTTGTAGTCTTTGAAGGGGTTGCCTCCTTTCCAAGCCAAAAAGTCAGGGTTGTAAAGCATTCGCTCATCTATTAGGACGGCTGCACATGGAGCAACCTTTGAGTGGTAGACAGGGAAGAAACGAAATGTATGCCCTTGAATGGTAAATCTGCTTCTGCTTTGATGCTTAAGCACTCTTAATCTCTTATCTAAAGGTTTAACAGGCTTCGAGATTTCAAGGGAGCCTTTCCATACGTGTACAGGAATTCTGTTCTTAATCAGGTATTCCTTAAATGAGCTCTCTTGCCCTTCCCAGAGAGCTCCAGCATGGTCTGGATGCAAATGAGTCAAGAGAACAGCTTTAGGCTTTATTTTGCTGTCCTCCCAATCTAAGCCGCATCCGTCTATGAGTATTGAATTGTCTATGAGCAAGCCTGAATGCTTCCTCTTTAGGTTAACTGGGTCTTTGCACCAGTCTGCTCTGCAAGGCTCACCGGACGTAAGCTTAGGAGGAAATTCTACATCTCCTTTTGTCCCTATGAATTCGAAGTGTATTGAGCCTGAGCTTTTCTTAACCATTTTGTCTGTGAGAGTAAAGAAGACTTGTGGGCCTTTGGGCAAGCCTAGGAAAGTCCAAGGCTCCTTGAACTTCTCAAACCTAAATGAGTAAGCATAGAACTTCTTGGCTTTAGGCCACCATTTCTTCCTCTCCTCTTCTGTTACTCTATGCAAAGCTCTAAGCTCTTTGAATTCCTTTAGCGATATAGGAGTGATGCTGAGCAAGATTACTTTACCCCAGACTTTTCCGTCTCCAGCTAAGTACAAAGGCTTCTTTAGCATGTTTGGATAAGGCTTCTTTGTCACCCAGAGAGTTTTAGTCCCATTGTAGACTTCTTTTGCATGGCTAACTAGGTAAACTGCATTTGCTTTAAGGATATGTCCTAATTCAGACATATTCTTTTTAACAGGAACCACATCGCTGAATTGCCTTGCATACCTCTCTATAGGATGACCAGTAGGCTTAGGGATTTTGAGCCCTCTCCTCTTCATTTCTTCTAATATGAGTATGTAGTATTTAGCATGCTCTTCTAAGCTGGCTTTAAGACCTTTCTTAGGATCTTTAAGCTTCTGAGCAAAGCTGTGCCTTAGAAGCATGTACTCGAAGTACAAGCGCTTATTGCCTTTGTCTCCTTTTGGAAACCTTGAAGGAGGGACATCGAAGCGGACTTTAATCAACGCTTCTCACCTACTTTAACTATTTTGCCTCTCTTCTTCTTGTACTTGCTCTGATAGTCTTCCCATACTTTCTCTATAAGCTTCTCTTTAGCACGCTTGAGCTCGTATGGCTTAACTGGATGAGTAGGCAAAATAGGCTTCTGCTTGTCCATTTCTTTCTGAACTTTGATTATAAGCTCTTTCTTAGTGGCTGTATGCTCTAGGACAGGCTTAGGAGCTATGTAGCCGCATCTGGTGCAAACCAAGTATGGTACACCAAAGACTGTTTTGGTAATGAATTTGTGGAAGCCCATTTCGCACATTATTGAGCGCCTGCCTTGAGGTATAACCCACAAGCCGCTAGGCAGCATGTATGGAGGCTCTCTCCAATGCTCACGCTTAACTGGATACCTAACTGTGCTCATTGCTTACAATCTCCGTTAAGAGCTTATCGAATTTAGCGTAGAGAGCTTCCTTCTTGTCTAATCTAAGATTGGCTCTGCTTAGTGCTCTGAAAAGCTTAGCTCTAGCGTCATGGAGTATATCGCTAAGTTTGCCTTTGCCTTCATGGCTTCTTTGTCTAGCTTCTTCTAAGATATCTAGCAAGCATTCTGAGAGCCTCTCTGAAAACGTTGAAGCTAAGACTTCTTCTCCTGTATACGGTGATATCTCTACTGGAGTCACAAATTCTCTGCTTACTCTCCTAGGAGCCACTCCAGGCTCTACATTGGGCAAGCCTACTCGGCTTTTATTTTCTTCTAGAGCTTCTGCTTCTCCCCATATAGTCAAGACTCCATCTTGGAATTTAACGTTGAAGCCTGCATTCCTGGCTGTAACTGCAGCAGCCATAGTTTGGTGTAGAACTTCTGCATCTCTGAGCTTGTCTTTGGATTCTAGAGGGTTGAACACCCATTTCCAATCTGTTATACCAAATAAAGGCAGTAATTCATTGTTCAAAGTCTCCTCTATTAAGCGTTGGTACTCCTGAGCTGTTTCACGCTTGACTTCTATTTTAGTTCTTACTTCTCTGGTTGAGCCTCTCTTCCTTGTGCTTATAGTAGTGTCTAAGCCGTATACGCTGTCTACAGCATTCATGTAGAGCTGGTAATATTCCAAAGTTTGCTTAGCTTCTTCTTCGTCTATGAACGGTATTTTTACAGGTTTATCTCCTTCTTCTAAGCCTACAAATATCAGAGCTGTTCTCTTCTTGGATTCGTATTCGCCTGTCTCTAAATCTCTCTGAGTAAGCTCCTCACGCTCAGCTTTTACATCTTGGAGTATTTGTCCTACGCGGTCTTGATCCAAGCCTGGAAACACCAGCAGTCCGCCTATTTTGCCTTCTGTGTGCACTTCAAGCTGGTAGTCATCTATAGCATTCAGAGTCTCCAAGATCTTAACTAATGATATAAGCTTTGAATTGCCGAATAATTCTGGAGGCAATCTGGACATTGAGCCATGGACTATTTCGTTTCTGCCGAACCTGGCTACTACTTTACCAGCTACCTCTTGAACGTAGCAAGTTTGAACCATTATTTCTCCGCATATAGGACACTTGAAAATCTTAGATTCTTGGACTCTGGGCGATTCCTGCCTTATATCCCACACTAAGTCTTGGCCTTTGTACTTCTCACTGTAGTAGCACTTAGGGCAGAAATACTGATAGCCGCCTAGGTAACCTCGTTCATCTCCTATTGGGAATATGTAGCCTGGGTGCTCAACATGCGCTTCTTCAGCTATGTATTTAGGCTTCTCATTCCCAGCTACATTCTTGTAGACAATGCTCCAGTAGAAGTCATCTGTAGCTAATAAGTAAAACAGCGTTGACCTTATGAACTCATAGAATGTGCGGTCTGGAGAAGGCTTTGTAGTCAATTGCTCCAAGCGCTTCTTTTGAGCTAAGTCAGGCTCTCTTAAGTACTTTTTAACTTTGCAGACTGGGCATTTCTCTACTGCGCTTTGGAATTCGCTGCCGCATTTCTCGCATTTCATTCTGAATCTAGGCTCTATATGGCCCCAATTCCTCGTGCACTCTCTGATTATAGCGTTGAAGACTCTCCTTAAAACCCAGCTGTTCCTGGCCCATTCCACCAGAGTAACATAGTCTACTCTTGGACGTCTAAGCTTAGGCTCTACATCCCAGACATACTGAGGTATAGCACTTCTGCGTGCTTTACTGATTAGATTCTCTTTGCCTAAAGCTTTCGCTATGGTCTTAACTATTCTGGCTCTCAAAGAATCGTCTTCTAGAGGTTTTTCTTTTAAGCTAGGAGCCAATGAGTGCTTCATGTGCAGCCCATAAAAACACAGTTTTGAATATTTATTATCATTATGTCTAGAGCTTACCGGCTACTCCTGCTCGGCCACGCTTTTTTATAGCCCAGTAAGCTATAGCCAAAGCTTGAGCGTAGTCGTCTTTGCCTTCTGATTTAACAGTGATATGCTCACCTTTAATCTTGAAGCTTAGAAGCCTCAGCTGAGATATAAGCTTTAATTCGCTGGCAGGTATAACAAGCTTATTGTTTACAGCCGCATCTCTAAGGTGAGTAAAGGCGTCGAACCATATTTTAGCTGAGGGAATAAAGTACTTTACTTTCCTTGAGCCTAAGTCTTTCCTTAATTCATCTGAGGGAGGAATGCCTAAGCCCATTCTCTCTACCATTAAGCATTTAAAGTTGTAAATGTTGTCTGCAGCTTTAATCCAAGCTAATTGCTCTGGGAAAGCTTTGCGCATTCCTTGAATGTATTCTACTCGAGCGAACTTTTCTTTGGGATCATAAGACAATATGACTACCACTGTGTATGAGCCTGTTCTTCCCCAGTCTATTCCAGCATAGTATTGCTTTTTGTTGTCCACTATGCCGAATCTAGTTTCATAGTCCTCTTTCATCATTTCTATGATTTGCTGAGTAAACAGTGCTCCTTCTACGTCTAAGAATTGAGCCATGTGCTCTTGGAGAAATACATCGTGGCTCATTAGTCTCCTGTTCATTTCAAGCTGCTCTTTACTGTAGTACTTGTTGACTTCTGTAGGAAGCTGTATCCTGTAGAATTTAGCTTTAGGATCGTTAATGTCTGGACTACTGTCTTGATAGGCTTTCCAAAAGTAGCCTTGCTGTCCGCCTGGAACTCCTATAATGCTTAAATGACCTTTACTCTCGTGGCTGCCTAGCATCGGCAGCAGCACATTCTCAAAGACATGCTCAGGGATTTCAGCTGCTTCATTGCAGAATATGAAGTCAATATGGTGCTTTCCTTTAATAAAACTTGTAGCTCCGTAAGTGAAGACTACAGAGCCGTTGGTTAATCTGAATTCTTCCTCTATGAATTTCTCTATGGAGTCATAAAGAACACCAGAAGTCTGGAACAATAAGGCTAAATTCTCATGAATAAACGTTTTTACTTGCCTCTGAGCAGGACATATCACTATTGCTCTGGTTCCAGGATTAACAGTTAAATACCAAGCTAAAAAAACAGCTAGAGTAAAGTCTTTGCCTCCACCTCTGCCTATAGGGTAAACTGTAGGTTTAGGCCCTAGCCAGCCTTCTATCATTTTAAGCTGGTAGTCTTGGAGTTCAATAGGCTTCCCTTTCCACACCAAGCACTGCCTAGCGAATTCTGCACAAGCTTCAGGAGTCCTCTCTGTGAACTTCTCTAAGTCTTTAGCTGTAAAGTGCTTCTTCTCGCTCATGTCTTCCAAGTGCTTGCCTTTGAACAGCATTATCCTCTTGGCTAAATCGCTGTCTAAATACTTGTCTTCTTCGCGGAACACAAGCTCTCTCTTGCGCTTGGGCTTCCACAAATCTTTGTGCATTGAGAGCCAGCCTATGCTCACCTTGAATCCGTGCTTCCTTACAAAATCGTATGCTTGCTCTAAAGTCATGTCTCTGGTTCTCATGAGCTTTAGAAGCCATTTAGGTAGTGTAACTTTTTTAGGCATTTCTATCGAAGCTTCATTTGAAACTTCAAATATTAATGTATTGCTCTGTGCGAATTTGTTTGTATAATTTGATATTTGTACAAACCTGTTCGAATAAGTTTAAATTAATCCAAATGTGTCTAGACAATACAGCAATATTTAGCTTAGCTAAGAAAAGTTTATAAATCTAGCAATGATAGAATTAACTGTGATCCTATGCAGGCTCAATGCAAAGCTCCATTCTCCCTCTGGTGCGAAATAAGCAAAGTAGACCAAGAAAAGCATGTCATTGGAGGCTATGCTTCAGTGGACGTAGTCGACGAGCAGAGAGACAAAATACCCTTGGAGACTCTTAAGGAAGCATGGGAGCATTTCATTAAGGATTTAGATTACGCTCACATCCATGTAATGCACTCTAATATACCAGTAGGTCGAGTGCTTCTTGAATACACTGACTCTCAAGGTAAGAAGTATAAGTCTGGAGTAGACGATAAAGGCTTGTTTATTCTAGCTGAGATAAGACAGGACATAAAGAAAGGAAGAGAGACTTGGAAACTTATAGAAGAAGGCAAACTTAGAGGCTTCTCAATAGCCGGAGAAGTATTAGCTTCTACATATGTCCATGACGGTCGCTCTTACAACAGGATAGACAAGCTTGAACTCCATGAAATTAGCGTTGTAGACCGGCCAGCCAATAAGCTTTGCTTGTTCACTGTTATGAAAGCTTTAAAGAAAGGAGGGTATGTCTTTAGAGACAATCTATTAGAAGCTTTACCAGACGGAATAGTGCTTACTAGAGGTATTGTGAGGCTTGTAGGTAGGAATGCTGAGTTAGGCTATGGTCATGACTACGACATTAAAGCTCCTACTACTCAGGAGTGGCTAGGGAGAGCTATACAAACTAGGATCCACAATGAGCTCAGGAGAAAAGGGAGAATGGACATTTGGAATTCTATGGAGTGGATAACAGATGAAGGAGAGTATTCCTACACTGATTATTTAGACTTGTACGACTTGGTACTGTTACGGAGCAAGCAAAGCAAGCCTGAACGCTTGCTCCTAACCGAAGAAGAGAGGAAAGGTGGCGTTGCCTCTCTTCCCGTAGATAAAGCGCCATATATAGTGAGAAAGGTG
>QMTU01000012.1 GCA_003663585.1 Thermoplasmata archaeon | reverse complement strand
CTATACGTCGTCGGGCTAGGAGTTCTTACAGCACTCATATCAACTGGCATATCAGTAACAACAATTCCCTACAAAATACAAATAGCGTTTATCCCTGGAATAATTTGTCTCTTCCTTCTTAGAAGACTCTACGATGTTATCGGAATCCCAAGGGAGGACGTTAAGGTGTCGAGGTATCTGTGGATACTATTCCTCTACACGATCACGTGGATAATCACGTGGACAACGCTAGTGAACATTCCCTCAGTAAAGATCAGAGTATTTCCGGGAGTAAGTAGTATAGTCCTATTTCTTCTCCCTTAAAACTCTTATAAGTTTATCTAGAAGTTTCATGCCTGAACCAGTTAATGGCACTAAGACCTTTGATTTCTCCTCTAGAGCCTCATCCCTAACAAGTTTTTTAAATCCAGCATATGCAACAGCAGATGTGGGCTCAACTAGAAATCCCATTGACATTAGCTCTGCCAAGGCAGACTTGATATCGTAGTCTGATACTGAGACACAGGTTCCACCAGTTCTAGAGATTGCAGCCTTTATTTCATCTCGTCTTGGAGGATTCTTTATCGCAATGCCGTCTGCTAACGAGCTCATTTTGGAGCTCTTTGGACACACGCTTTCATAGCCATGAGCCTGAACTGCAATCATCGTAGGCATTCTCTCCAGAGCTCCAAGATCTCTCAGCATGCAAAAACCTTTATATGTCCCAAGGAGAAGAGTTCCACTCCCTACTGGAGCTATAAAGCTGTCGATGTCTCCAACCTGTTCATATACCTCAAAGGACAGCGTCTTAATGCCCTCTAGAAAGAAGGGATTGTACCAGTGCCCCACATAAACTCCAAGAGAGCTTTCTCTAGCAACCCTATGAGTCTCGTTCCTATCTCCTTTTACCAAGTGTATCCTTGCCCCGAGCAACTTAAGGATGCTTTTCTTTCCTTCAGGAGTGTTTTCAGGAATATAAACGTGCACTTCTAGTCCTTCAGTGGATCCATACAATGCAAAGCTAATTCCAGCATTCCCTGAGGAATCTATGACTATATTTCTTATCCCCTCTCTTTTAAGGGCTGAAAGAGCTAAAAACGTGCCTCTGTCCTTAAATGATCCAGAGGGCATGAGATAATCAAGTTTAAATAACACTACATGCCCACTGATTTTTCTCTCGATAATAGGAGTTATTGGATACATTATCCTAGGAGTATACTTGTCCTCCACTGGCAACAGCCTTAAATATCTTCTAACGTCCAAGTAGTTATTCTGAATGAGGTCCTCAAAGGATCCCTCCACATGGAACTCTACTGTGAGAGGGGTGCCACACTCACACATAACCCTAAAGCCACTGTACACCCTTCCACAGCGAGGACATTTTAACGCGTACTCCAAGGCTTTCTCACCATCCACGGCTTGATTTTAAGATAGAATATCAAAAATTTGGCTTTTTCCTCAACATCGAGAGACGTTATTGCCTTGTAAGCGTCTTTACCATGAAGTATCCTATATTTTCCCTTGGCTATATATTCCCTGATGTCCTTCCCATGAGTTGACTCCTTAATAACCCTATGTAAAAACTCCATGATGTTCGTAAAGGCCCTCTTAAGGACATACCATCTTTCTCCACAAAATGCTAAAATAAGGGCGTCATCTTTGTGGAGATTTCTCTTAAGGAATTTAATTTCATCTCTTATCATGTTTGCATAGGGTCCTAACCTTATTACAGTACCATCGCTGGGCTTTGTAATTCTCAGAAATACTCTTGCGTTCTTGTAGTCAATAAAATACTCAGCGTTTATTCCAAAGCTTGCAAGCTTATCTTTAACTCCCTCTGCAGTACGCATGAGCTCTGTGTACAACACATCTGGATGGAGGTTACAGAGCTCTTTGGGAAGCTCTAGCACAAATAGGTCTTTCATGTTACTTCTAAACAAGCTCATTATCTGCCTTTCAATAAAGCTCTCATCATACTCCAGAGAGAACATACGTGAGAGCCCCTCAAAGTCTCCTTCCTCTATAAGGGAAATGGCCTCATTAGCAGCCTCACATAGCGTCCTGATAGAATCCTCCCGTACTGCAGCAGCAGCGTTTCTATCAGGATCTACAGGATCTAAGAAGATCATTGAGGAACACTCTTTAATGAGCTCATGCGTTCTCTTAGATGCCATCTCCTTAAATGATAGCATTACACGACGTGACTTCCAAGATCTCATGTCCTTTAATGCCCTAATAAGATCTCTATAATACACTGCTAAGAGCTCTGTTAAATATCCTGAAAAACCCCCTACTCTAGCCTCAGCTCCGTAAATTCCAAGGCTCTTAAAAAACACCTTAAGAGCTACTGCTAGGTCCCTTGTCCTGGGCTCTCTTATATAAGCGCTATTTAGCCACCTATTGTGTTCTATACTTCTGTCTACGGGACTTTTTACCTTCTCCCCAGGTTTCCACTCGAAACACGGTATTATCTCTACCGTAATCCTAATGTCTTTCTCCCCTATTGTGCCCTTGAAGTACGGATGAGCTGCGTACTCCCTTACGGGAACTACGTTATACCTCTTATAAAACTTCAAGGCAGCCTTTTCGAACAAGTCGCTTATCTCGCTAAATGAAAAACTCCTTGGGTGGACTACGAAGATGTCAACATCAAACTCCGTATTAAGCGACGTTCTCCTGGATATTGACCCTGCGATCCTAGCCTTAACACCAACAGGACCATATACTTCACGTATTATGTCCTCAAGCTCTTTCCTTAGTTTATTGGCTAAAGATAAAAGCCTCTTATATTCTTCCTCGGACATTCCATACTTGCTAAGGACAGCCCTTAGGAACTCACTAACGTCACTCCTTACCAACGAGAACTCGCCTCACTTCGTGGTACTCTGGCCCCTCTGGTCTAAGAATGCTCTTCATTAGAAGTATCTCTTTCACCTCAAACTTGCCGAGGCTCCTGTTACTCCATTCATTAATAACTCTCGGAAGGCCTCCAATATGGCCCTTAACTCTTCCCACCGTTGCATGTGCAACGAACGGCCTAGTCTCCCTCTGAAAACCAAGCTTAGATACCTCCTGATCTATTTTCTCTGCAATTGTCTTAAGAACGTCAGCCCCTTCTCTAACTCCAATCCAGACAACTCTTGGCCTAGATGAACTTGGAAATGCTCCACAACCATAGAGCTCTACTTCAAAGGGATTTACGTCCATAACAGCTTTTCTCATAATTGCCTCTATCCTAGGAACAAGACTTTCCTCTGTATCTCCAAGGAACTTAAGTGTTATATGGACGTTATGCGGCTCAACGAGCTTTATACGAGCTCCTGACTTCTTTACATCGTCCCAGAGCTCTTTCATGGATTCCGTGAATGGTATCTTTACTGCAATAAATCCTCTAAACTTAGGCATAGTGTCCACCGCTCTCAAGTTATTAAGCCTTCTGCTACTACAATATAACAATGAGATACATAATTTTATGATTAGCTCTTAGCTCTTAAGAGAATCCCAGGTAGTACTCGTTACTTACTAAACTTTATTTAGCATAAAGTATTCTCACGGAGTTAAGAATTGCCATAAGGGCAACTCCTACATCAGCAAAAACAGCCTCCCACATTGTTACTTCTCCCAGAGTACCCAAAAGGATGAATGCTAGCTTTACAGAGATTGCCAGAGATATGTTCTGTAGCACTATCCTCTGCGTCTTCTTTGCGAGCTTAATACCGAGAACTAACTTTGACGGCCTATCATCCATTATGACAACATCAGACGTCTCAACAGCAGCATCACTTCCAAGCGCTCCCATGGCTATGCCCACGTCCGCCCTCGCAATTACTGGAGCGTCGTTTACTCCATCACCAACAAACGCTATGCTTTCTCCCTTTCCCTTATGTCTCTCGAGATCCTCTACTACCCTTACCTTCCCCTCTGGAAGCAGCTCTGCGTAAAACTCTGAAAGACCTAATTCATGGGCAATATTTGAGGCCACATCAGAGCTATCTCCAGTAACCATTGTAAGTCTTCTAATGCCAAGCCTTCTTAATCCTTCTACGGCATCCCTGGCATCCTCCTTTAGCTCGTCGGAGATTACTATATACCCAGCATATTTTCCGTTCACGGCGACGTGGGCAACAGTTCCTGGAACACTACAGGTGTCATGCTCTACGTTAAACTTGTGGAGTATCCTGTCATTTCCAACTATGATCTCCACGCCATTAAGCTTAGCTCTTACGTCATGCCCTGGAATCTCCTCGTACTCCCCTAAGCTCACATCACTTACTTCTATATCTCCAGCAGCCTCTTTTATTGCCCTAGCTATCGGATGGTTAGAGTGCCTCTCTGCAATTGCAGCTAACCTAAGCACTTCATCGCTTGTAAATCCGTTCCTGCAGCTAACCTCAGTCACCTTGAACACTCCCTTAGTAAGCGTCCCCGTCTTGTCAAGGGCTACTATGGAAACTCTGCTCAAAGCATCTATGAAGTTTGACCCCTTTACTAGTATTCCTTCCCTTGCAAGCCTTCCAATGCCAGCGAAATATGTGAGGGGTACTGAAATCACTAGTGCACATGGGCATGATATCATAAGGAGCACAAGCGCCCTATATATCCACCCATGAAACGGCTCACTTAGGACTATTGGAGGAACTACTGCAGTTAGCGTTGCCAACCCTATGACGCTCGGCGTGTAATAGCGAGCGAACTTTGTTATTATCTTCTCAGTTCTGGCCTTTCGGGCACTTGCCTCTTCAACAAGCCTCAAGATCCTAGAGACCATGGAGTCCTTGAGCTCCTTTTCCACCCTTACCTTAAGGAGCCCCGTGAGATTTATCATGCCAGAATACACGGTGTCTCCTGTCTTAACGTTCTTAGGAATGCTCTCGCCAGTAAGCGCTGATGAGTCAACGCTTGAAGACCCCTCTATTATCATGCCATCAACCGGAATCCTCTCCCCAGGTCTTACCAGGATTATGTCCCCAACTCTCAGCTCCTCTGGCGATACCCTTATGACGTCCCCCTCCCTAATGAGGTTAGCGTACTCTGCCTTCAGTGATAAAAGTGATTTAATGGATCTCCTGGACTTATCCACAGCACGCTCCTGAAGAAACTCGCCAATGACGTAAAAGATCATTACTCCTACTGCTTCTGGGTACTCACTGATTGCAAATGCTCCTAGAGTTGCTACTATTACTAAAAAGTTCTCGTCAAACACGTTACCTCTGAGAGCGTTCATTAGTGCCCTCTTAATTATCTTAAATCCTACAAGAGAATAGCTCAGCAAGAACAGAATGATCGTTAGAGGCCCAACAATTTTATAGTAGTAGTACAAGGCCATTCCAACGAGGAAAATTGCCAGTGAGATTGCTATTCTGTATATCTCTCCTTTGAAGTCCCCATCATGGTGTTCATGATCGTGTCCCTCAAACTCTATGACCTCCACATTAGGCTCCATTTTTCTTATTATTTCCTTGGTCTTATTGAGATCTCCATCTATCAAAAGCCCTCCTGATGCAAAGTTCACCGAGACTCTTTTAAATCCCTCCCTTCTTAGGGCTTTCTCTATTTTATATGCACAGCTTGCACAGTCAAGACCCTTGAGCACTGCTCTTCTGATTCTCATTTCAGATTCCTCCGCCGTAGAGGATGCATCACTTGAACAGATCTTATCATATTTGAACAAGTGATCAAATATTTAACAATTGTTTAACATCAATGATCACCAGGTTAGATTAGTAACCCTTGAAATTATTTTCTAACTTAACCAATAATAGAACTCACGCTGAGAGGAAGCCTCCATCAACAGGTATTACTGCTCCGTGAACATAGCTTGCTAGATCTGATGCTAGAACTACCACAATCCTAGCGACCTCATCAGGATCTCCCATCCTTCCGAGGGGAAGACGGCTCATGAAGTTCATCCCTGTCTTTATTACATCCATCTTAAGTTTAAGCACAGCTTCTCTCCTGAGCTTCTCAACGCCAGGTGTTTTTATTCCTCCAGGAACGATAGCGTTAACTCTGAATCCCTTCTTCCCGTACTCCCTAGCAAGAGCTCTTGTGAGCGCTATAACTCCCATCTTACTTATGTCATAGTGCACTAGGCCCTTTGCAAACGGTAATATGGCCTCTATGGATCCTATGTTTATTATAACGCCGCCTTTGTCGAGCCTCCTCCTTACCATCTCCTGACACATCTAGAAAGCAGATTTTAGGTTAACGCTTAATGTTTTCTCTAGGAACTTTTCATCTACTTCTAGGAAATCCTGAAATAAGTATATTCCAGCGTTGTTTATTAGTATATCAGGCTCTCTACCCTCAATGGCCTTCCACAGGTTAATTATCTCCTCTCTTTTTGACAGATCGACTTTAAATATCTCTATGCTCACGTCAAACTTCCCTTTAATTTCCCTTTGAACATCCCTAAGCCCCTCTTCGTTAATATCAACAAGGTACAAGTCAGCACCAGTCTCAGCGAGTCTCACTGATATCGCCCTACCTATGCCCGCAGCCGCTCCCGTAACTAAAGCTCTCTTTCCTTTAAGAGACAATAGGTCAAGCAATGAGATCATATCACCTTTATCACTCATAACCAACACCTAACTTTGAGTTATGGGATTGCAAGAATATTAGGTTTAAGCCAGCAATTATGAGCAGAATAGTAGATTTACAGAAGCCTTCCTCAGTTTAGAGCAGAACTATAATATGCACCCTATGAGCAGATATAGCACTTGATTATTGACCATTGTCCATGTAACCATAGGACCATGGAGTTCCTTATATACTTAAAAACTAGACCTAATATCATGAACACTACAATCACTTTAATTGCATTGAAGAGCCCTCCTTGAGGCGAGAGGATCATATGTGACAATCCAAAGATAAACACAGTAATAACTAATCAAGCGCGTTTGTTACACAATTTTTCATTTCTTTCGACCTCTTTAGCCTCTGTTAGAGTTTCTGATTATTTATGCTAGCCAAATGAATTTCATTCTTAGGGAACGTACTCTACAGGAATTCCAATGTCTTCAGCTATTTCTTTTTGTCTTCTGTCGCTTGTGACGAGCTTAGCATTTAGAGCCTTTGCCTGCGCTAAAAATAGAGTGTCATACACTGTAATGCTATATCCCATAGCAATCTTCAGAGCATCTCGCAGGTATTTCACGCTTGGCTCTATTACTATTATTTCTTCCTTAATAAGTCTCATCATCTGCTCATAGAGCTTTAGGGCCTGCTCCTCTTTTATTAACTTGTACTTTTCCATGTACTTCCAAATCACGTTTGATACTTCAACAATGAGAATATCAACTGCACGAGGTTCTACAGAGGGATCCAAGTAAGGAACAACTTTCTCCCAGCCCTCTTCTCTTATTAGAAATTTAGAAAAGGCAGATGAATCAATGACTATCACGATCCTCTCTCACCAGCTCTCTTACAGTTCCCCTTGGCACCTGAGGTAAACCCTGGATATAAGATAAAACCTCCTCAAGGACTTTTTTCTTCTTGTATTCTTGGATCTTTCTTCTAATAAACTCCCTAATCTCCTCACTCCAGTTAATTTCACCTCTTAACCTGTCCATCTCACGTTTAAGTTCTTGAGGCACGCGAATACTAATAACACTTTTCATGTAATACACCAAACAATGAATATGCAATACTTATATATAAATATTTGTATTACGATAACTCAAACAAAACAAAAAAGCTGACAATGCCCGTAACATGTCTTGAAGGATGAGATCTTGCAAGCAGCAGTTTTATAATTACTAATAACAACATTTATTCAGTATCTCATAACCTCAATTGAGGTGTGCTTTTATCTGACCTCCTCCTCGCCCTTTAGGGCGAGGTAATATTTAAAGCTTGTTTTTTGTTTTTTGTTACCGAAGAGTGGGACAAGGCCAATGACATGCTCCCAAATGAACTCAGAAGGTTAAGGCTGATGCGTCCCAAGTCCGTCGTGAGCGTAAATCTTAATGGAAGGCTCTTCACTCACAAACGCTCATGAATGCTCACGACGGACAGACCCCTTATGCACTTGTACTAACTGTGCTTTGCACAGGACTTGCTCCTATACTCCTAGGAGTGATTTATCACAGAGACCTCACTAAGATTACGGGGATTATAATAACAGTGATGTCAGCATTTAGGATTCTTAGAATGGTAAAGCCCGTTACATAACGTCAAAAATCAATTCCTTTAACTCCAGAAAGAGGGGGCCTCCATTAATGGAGACGGAAGGCCAAATTATAACTGTCAAGGACCTCTGGAAGATCTATAAAGACAATGTCATTGCCCTAAGAGGTGTTAGCTTCGAGCTATCTGAGGATAAGCTTGTTATCCTTGCAGGCCCTAATGGCGCTGGCAAAACTACTCTAATTAGAGTTATGGACGGTGAAATCAGTCCTACAAAGGGTTAGATATTCATCTACGGATTAACGCCGGACAAGGCAAGATTAAAGGGCTTATTTGGTGTCATGCCTCAAGAGGCTGAGCTTCACGAGTATCTTACTGTAAGGGAGTATCTATACTATTTAGCGCTTATTATAGGATTATCTCGTATCGAAGCTAAGAAAGAAGTGAGCAAGATTATTGAGGATTTTATGCTTCAGGAGTACGCTAATAAAAAGATAGCATACCTATCCGGTGGTTACAAGAGGAGAGTGCTATTAGCGCAAGCATTCATAGGATCCCCGCGACTATTATTCCTAGATGAGCCTACTATTGGACTGGATCCAGAGATGAGAGCCAAGCTGTGGAACATAATTATAAAATATCTCAACGAGCACAACGCTACAGCAATACTCGTAACGCATTACCTAGACGAGGTCAAGGAGTACGCTAATAGAGTGCTACTCCTACATAAAGGTAAGCTTATTTTTGATGGATCTCCAAGAAGTCTTCTTGAAAGGCTAGGTTATCTGTACAGAGTCAGTATAAAGGCAAACAATGACAAAATCATCAATGAGCTACCTGTCCACAGGTATGTAAAGAGAGGATCCAAAATAGAGGCTTTTGTTAGCAATAACAGTGAATTCATGGCCTTGATAAGATTCATAGAGGCACATAGGGAGAATATAGTGGAATTCCTCGTTGAAAGGCCTAGCCTTGAGGAGTCATATATGGAGGTGCTAAAGTCCAGTGAAACATCTTAAGATCTACGCTATAGGTATGCTTTACGCAAAGTGGATGCTCAAGAATAAGCTGTTCTATGTATACCTAACACTATTCATGCCGTTCTCTATACTTATACCGTTTTACTTCATAACATCCAAAAGTGGTAGACCATTTATAGCCGTTGGCACAATAGTATTTACTTTGCTGTCAAACTCGTTAGTTACAGCGTGCCAAGACCTTGCAACGGACAAGCTTCTTAAGAGAATAGCCGTACTTTTATCTAAGCCAATATCGTCTGCAGAGTACTTCCTTGGCCAATTGTTTTCTAATGCATTACAGACGTTTCCGGCAGTTGCAGTAGTTGTGATTGTCCTGAGCTTAGTAGGCATTCTTCAAATATGTAGCGTTCCTTTACTCACCCTCGGACTACTACTTGGATGGTATCTATCAACGGCCATAGGATATGCGTTAGCGATAGCACTTAGCTCTAGCGACTACAACACTGTTGTTATAGTGAGCAATGTGGTCTCATTCATCTTAGTGTTCTTGGCGCCAATATATTATCCACCTACTTATTTACCTAAACCAATTAGGACGTTTGCTCTCATACTTCCCTCGCTACACGTAGCAAATATCGTAGGCATGGCGAGTGACGTTAGTTATGGCCTAGACTTGATCAATTCAATTATATATCTGCTGATCTTAGCTGGTACGTTAACCGTGATAATTACTAAAAAGATGAAGATCAAGGATCTGTATTAGCTGATAT
>QMTU01000011.1 GCA_003663585.1 Thermoplasmata archaeon | reverse complement strand
TTCGTTTGCTACGGCCTTCGCAAGGAGAGTCTTACCAGTACCAGGAGGACCATACAGAAGAACCCCTTTGGGAGGCCTCATTCCAAGCCTTGTATAAGCTTCTGGATATCTCAGCGGGAGCTCTACAGCTTCTCTGAGCTCTCTCTTTACGTCCTCTAATCCGCCAATGTCCTCCCACTTTACCTCTGGAATCCTTATGAGAACCTCTCTTAAGGCACTAGGCTGGACGTACTTCAGGGCCTCTAGGAAGTCCTTCATTGTGACCTTCATCTCCTCGAGAAGCTTTGGATCTGGTCCTTTTTCTAGATCTATCTTTGGAAGATATCTGCGAAGTGCGTTCATAGCGGCTTCACGACAAAGCGCTGCAAGATCTGCTCCTACGAACCCGTGGGTCATCTCTGCTAGCTTGTCAAGATCAACATCCTCAGCAAGAGGCATATTCCTAGTGTGAATCTGAAGTATCTCCTTTCTTCCCTCCTTATCAGGAACTCTTACCTCTATTTCCCTGTCGAATCTCCCTGGCCTACGAAGGGCTGGATCTAGTGCATCTGGCCTGTTTGTAGCTCCTATAACAATCACACGCCCTCTTTCCTCAAGGCCATCCATGAGGGTCAGTAGCTGAGCCACTACCCTGCGCTCTGTTTCCCCAGTAACCTCGTCCCTCTTAGGTGCTATGGCATCTATCTCGTCGATGAATATTATTGAAGGAGCATTTTCCTTTGCCTGCTCAAATATCCTTCTAAGGTTCTCCTCTGACTCTCCGTAGTACTTGGACATGATCTCTGGCCCATTTATGCTGAAGAAGTTCGCATCTGCTTCGTTTGCTACGGCCTTCGCAAGGAGAGTCTTACCAGTACCAGGAGGACCATACAGAAGAACACCCTTAGGGGGCTCTATTCCAAGCCTCTCGAATAGCTCTGGATACTTTAATGGAAGCTCTATCATCTCCCTAACTTTCTCTATTACGTCCTTCATTCCACCGATGTCGTCGTATGTCACTCCAGTTGATGGCCTAGTCTCTGAGAACGGCCTCTCCAGTATTATAAGCTGCGTCCTCGGAGTCACTATTACAGGACCTACGGGCTTTGTCTTAACCACGCCAAATGGAATTGACATCCAAGCGTGCTGTATCTGGATAAGCATTCCAGATATCAAGGGCTTGTTTATAAGGTATCTGTGTATCTGATCCCTAAAGTCCGGATCAACTGAGATCCTTCCGTAAGGCTCTCCTATAGCAGGTGCCAAAACTACTTCTTGGGCAGGCTTTACCTCCGCCTTTCTCACGATAACCCTATCGTTAATCCCAACCCCCACTGATCTGCGTATCATCGAGTTCATCCTTATGATCTCTTCCCCTTCCTCCTGAGGCCTTAGTCTGAGAGCCTGTACCACAGCTCTTTTAACGTTATTTGTTGGGTTTTGGATGAGAAGGATATCTCCGACAGATGCATTAAGCTTTTCCAGCGTTGATTGACTTACTCTCACGACAAGCCTGTAAGCATCTTCCCTATATGGATCTGCTACTCTAAGGTAGACAAAAGTGTTTGAGTCCACCGCCATTGCTATCACCCTTTTTAATGTTAACCATGAGTTGTTATCTTGATCACCTAATGACTCAGTCATGAGGATATTATTACCTTTTTCGCTCAAGTGAGTTACCTGTCACGTATCCCCGCCCTGAAAGGCGAGGCTTTGCAAACAACGATTTTATAATGATTATCTCACAAAAATATTTCTCCCTATGTCTCTTAATATAGGCTAGTGCGTCTTCATACAGGAGCTATTTCTCAAGGTCTTCTTCAGTGTTATCTCTATGGCATCCTCTATGCTCATCTCCCCTAAGGCTACCCTCAACGCGAGCTCTTTAGAGATCGTTACCCGACCGTTAGATCTCAGTCTGCTCTTTCTCTGAATATCTCTAAGAACCCCTTCAGGTATTTTCATTTTATTAAGCTCTTCATCTATGCTTATCTCTCTACCCTGTCTCATGGCAATCCTAATGGCCGCTAGGATATCAGATGTCTTTCTTAGCTTAAAGCTCGTTGAGTACTCATTAACGATTTCAACCTTAACGTCTATCCCCAAAAGACTTCTGAGGATCCTATAGAGGTATATGCCCCCAAGATTCCCTATTTTTATCACACATGTCTTTGGAGAGTACTTCTTTAGGAAGAACCTTACCTCAGAGCCTACATCCTCAGGCCTTTTTAGATTTTTCGCATTAAGGATCCTTCCATTACTTAGAACTACAAAGCCAGGATACTCTCCAGGATCAATCCCTATTACTATGTGCTCAGGATTTCCTCCAGAATCAAGGAGCGCTATTGCCATCTCTATATACTTCTCTAGTGGTGCGTCATCTCTTACAACTACTTTCACGGGATGATCCACTTCATTTGCCTCTCTTTCAGTAGTTATAACAACGCAGACGTCTGGAGGAATGGGGTCCTGGGGGAGCCCATGGTATACTAAAACCCCCCTTTCAGATAGAAGCCTGTGTGCCTTGTAATATAAACTAAAGTCTGCAGTTATGATGCCCAGCCTCCTTCCATATGGTGCTCTTTTCCTTCTTCTCTGTGATCTCCTCAGGACATGCAACACCTCTTTTAATACCTTAAGGTTTGTATATGTCCTACTAACGTTCTCTTAAACTTATCCTAGAGTTTATAATGATTCCTGTAGCGCATCATGTTGTTGAAGGTGCTATTTGGACATTTACTGAGAAGTCTCCATATTGGAACCTCAGATAATCTATTCCCCCGATTATAATATAATACTCCTGAGAAGTCTCATTGTATACAACTGTGTACTTCTCAAAGTCCCCTGCACCAATGCTGTAGCCAAAGGTGTTTATCGCTGCGTCAAGGTTACTGGTATTAACGCTAACTTTTGTATAGTTCATCTGAAGAAGTATGTCCTCAAGCTCACTTATAAGGGCTTTTGCGTATTTCAGGTAACTGCTTTCCTTAGCCTCAATTTTAATTATTACTACAGAGGGCTCCCCAACCTTTGGTGGAGAGTACGGTGGTTGAACCTCCCTACATGTGATCCTTAGAGTGGCAGAGCCCATTCCAGATACAGACGTGTGCATTCCAGATCCTGGAGAGATTATTGGCATCTGAGCGTATAGGCCTATAACCCTTGTGCCTTCCTGGACAACGCTGGCGTCAAACCTTATGGGAATGGCCAGCACTGTGTAGTATCTGTTGTCGTGATTTAGATAAAGAACACCTCCACTGTAGTACACCTCTATGGTTCCGTAATACTGATAGAGCCCCCTGTACAGGATGCCCCCTGAAATCCTAGGGGAGTCATAAACCCTGTTAAATATCCAGGTTCCACTCTCGTTGATGATGTATCCATAGGATATTACGTATGTAAGCCCTTTGTCATCATATCCAAGCGATGCTTGAACAATGTCCATGCCAAGTAACAAGTTCTGAGCATATCCCAGCTTTATTGGCCAATAAAACGTTACGGAAGATGCCTTTGAAGATAGAAGAACATCTATTAGGGATTTCACCTCCATTAGTTGGTTCATCACTGCTCTGTAGTGCTCTACCTCAAGATTCTTGGCCTTTGCAGGTATGTACGTCACCCTCGCAAGTGCAAGAGCAGCTAGGACTATTCCTATTAGGACAAAAGCTGTTACCACTAGGGCCACTCCTCTTTCATCTTTTCTTAGATTTCTTCTTAGAGGTCTCATAATCTTAGAAGCTATAGCAAGCATCTATGGCACCTTAAACTTATGCTCTAGTTTTACTGAATTACATTCAATTTGGGAGATGTGTCACAAACAATTCTTAAAATATTTCAAACATGATATATTTAAGATGTTGCTTCACCTGTTAAGAGCTTTAACTCATAAACTTTGACCTTTAAGCAACTCCTCGTGAGGTGACCGTATGATAGATCCTAGGGAGAGTGTTGAAAGACACAAGGTTATAGAGATTCGAGAGCTCATAGGAAAAAACGTGTATACCATGGAAGGAGATTACGTAGGTCGAGTTCTCGATATCATATTATCGCTTAGAGATCTAAGCATTAGTAAAATCATCGTTAGCTATGAGAATCCTAGACTTGTTCCTCCAGACATAAACAAGGATCACAAGCCTCTTGGAATTCCATACAACTGGATATATGGTATTGGCGACGCTATCATACTATCAACTTTTCCAAAGTTCTTTAGAAGGAAAAAGGAGGAAGGTTCTTAAATAAATAACTTTACAGCTAATGCTGAAAGGATTACTGCGTATAAAGAGCCTAAAAGATCTGCTATTGTTGTTATCACGGGTATAGTAACGTTGTCAGGATCCCATCCCTTAGATCCAGAATAGTAAGATATCACTATTGAAAGTATCATAACGCCAAATGACACAAGAGCATATGTCAGGATAAAGAGTATAAAAAAGGCCACCGACACTATGGGGGCGGTAAACCCATATACAAAGCTAGAGAGCGTTGTTCCAATGATGATCATTATTACGCCATTAACTAAGGACGTGGGAAGAAGGTTAACAGCGTCCATGATAGCTCCTTCTTCTAGGGGACTTCTCAAAAGGCCTAAGTGATATTGTGTGGATGCTCTAGCCCCTATAACTGAGCCGTAGTTCCCAAGACTGTCCAGAATAACGGGATATATAATCGCAATCATATACGTCCTTCTTATGATCCTTGAGAATCCCTCGAGCAGTCCTCCACTTCCAAGGCTCACTATGGCCAGGACTGTGAGCACATAGGTTATTTCCTTAATGAGCTTTTTCTCTCTGCCGAGTTCCTCTCTTCTTATGATAGAAATCATGTTCTTTAATGCCAAGAACAGGAGAACAAGCGAGATAACAAATATAATGACAGACATCTCATGTGAGATTTCATAAATGTACATGAAGAGCACTATGCTTGGTATCGTTATTATGTCAGCAACAGTAGTTATCATAGGCCCTATGACATTATCTGGATCAAGACCCTTCTTATACGATCCTATCGTAATGTAGGCTGCAATGCTTGAGAGGATGTATGATATAACAATGCTCGATGTAATTATTATTACAGAAGACGCCAGAAATTTTTTGTCTATGCCAAATCTCGCCAGAGCAATTATAAGAAGGAAGACTATGGGGAGGCTCGTTATTACAATTGAAAGGTAGTAGTTAAGGAGGACGTAGGGGTCTCTCAACCTGGGAGAGGCATATCCCACGTGAAGGGCCGTCGATATTCTAGAACCAGAGGCTCCAAATACGTTCCCACGAAGATCCATTATTGAGGGTAGAATGAGCAATATCAAGGGATACCTCTCCACAAACTTGTCAAAGTTCTTCCCTAGGAAATATCCACCGACAAAGTCTAATATAATGCATAGAAGGAGAAATGGGTAGATTTCTGTAAATGCTCTTTTCACATCTAGACGTCTTTCTGATAGCCCTTTTGTAACAGCTTTCGTCATAGAGCTGCCTCCGCACATGTAGATCTAGGTAAGATGCAATACTGACCTTACTCCGATGGACATCCTGAACTTCAGGTTCTGCATCAACACCGCTAACGGGTATATCTTGGGTCATGGCCACTCACGCTAAGGGATGTAATAACGTTAGTATGACTATCTTACAAATGAAGACCGAACACTAAAATCATAGAAGACACGTAATGCTATGTTTTGGATAACATGTTCCACAGCTCATGTTCAAACTCGCTTACATCAATTCCATAATGTTTTGCAAGAACGTAAGCTGCTACTGGATAGTATAACCCTAGGTCTACTGCTATCTTCGATATTTTCTTTCTTATCTTGTTTATATCCTCATTAGTAACTCTCTGGATAATTCTCTCTATCTCATAGCCTATGTCTGTGTACTTCCTAAGCTCAGGCTTCTCTTTAACTTCGTAGGAGGAAATATCAAAGAGTAACTTTATGAACCTCCTTTCCTTTATCTCTACCTCAGTTATTAGTCCCCTCTCAGAGGCCTCCCTTAAAACCTCCTCAAAGTCCTCCTTTGACATCCCATAGCCAAGAGGGCTGAGGAGAAAATTTTTCACACAGTCATATGGCATTAGATTTGACTTACCCTTACACACCTTATAGAGATATGATAAAAGTCTCCTTAGGTCGTTCGTGTAGTATGGCATTTTATTCCACCTTCAGCTGATCTTTGCTGGATACCTCAGGAATATATTTTTTAAGCGTTTTTATGAGATCCTTGGGGTCTCTTACCACGTGATAGCCAAGTGCCTTTAGGAACTCCACTTGGCATTTAAAGTATGGATGAATGTCTATTTCACGCTTACTGTCCTCTAAAAACATAACGCCAAGATAGTCTGTTGGCAGTATTATTACAGGAAGGCCTATCTTAAGCGCGTGAGTTGCAGCTATTGATGCAGGAGTGTCCGCAATTCCCATCGCTATCTTAGAAATCGTGTTAGATGTCGCAGGAGCTATAACTACAAGATCGTACTCCCCAGAAACTACAGATGATGCCTCACAATAAGCTCTTTCACCCTCTAGAACGGGTAATTTCTTATGCTCATGAACACTACTAAGAACGTGTTTGCCTGCTTGGGTCACTAAGACCTTCACGTAAGAGACGTTCATGAGCTGTTTTATGATTTGAAGTGACTCCCTCAGCCAGGTGTAGCCTCCGGTTATCACCCAAAGAACATGTGGTCTTCCAGAGATCTCTAAAAGCGTGCCTGCTAGTTTCGGAGACAGTCGAGAGATCTCTGACACAAGGCTCCAGTATCGTTCATGGAGGTTTCCAACGTGCGGATACTTCACTAGGCGACTGTATACCACTGCAGCCTCTAGAGCAAGTGCACATCCACGACTTATTTTATCACTTAAAAATGATTTTGAAGGAATCTCTCCACTGTATTTTATTACTTTGACCATGATATGGCCTAAATCATCTGAATAATCAATATTATGTATTTTCTCTATTCTCCAGTGGAAAACATGGAGTGGAGGTCTCACACCTCCCTTTTGACCAAAGGCTACCCTAACAAGAACCTCAAGATCCCTCCACTCAGGGAACCAAACCTTTACCTCAAGGCCCTCTTTGACAGCATTATATAAGCTTGATCCCTCAAAAACACGTGATGTCATCTCAGGAAGCCTTACTCCAACGGCATAGGGAACGTCATCTATGAAGACTATCGCCTCATACACGCCCCACGTCATTCTGATCTCCTCGCGTCTTAAAGCAAAGTTGAACGAACTTTAACAAATTATCAAAGAACTCCCTCAAGAAGGAGAAGAAATATAGCCGTTGTTACGATATCAGCTGTAGATCCAGGATTCGCTTTGTTCTTCCTAAGCCACTCATCAAGCTCTCTAATCTGGCCGTCATCGTATCCTGAGATCACGATCTTTCGAGCCCACTCCATGGCCATTCTTGCAACCTTCTCTCCGCATTCTGCTGCCATGTGAGAGTCGACTGCTCTTGAAAGCGCGTACACTGAAGCATCTACTATTGCCTTAGAAAGGCCTACTTCCTCTTTTTTTCTTTCAATAATGCGTGACACATCAACCGTTATCTTATACTCATCTACAAGCTCCTTAGCCACAATGTTTACAGAGCTTCCAGCTTTAAACCACTCATAAGCTGTTACTCCACTCTCAAGTATGTTTCTTAGAACGTTGTCAGTTGTTACGTCCATGTTCCTATCCTTTATAAGTGGAAGAGGCGGTGATACGTACTTTATGGCCTTTGCTATCTTGACCGTCTCCTCTGGAGGTATCTCCTTTAGCACAGCACTTGCCTTTTTAGTGAGTTCAATCCTGTTCCAGAAGAACATTTCTCTTGCAGCAGTGGCTATTGGAAAAAACATGATGAGAATTCCCAAGTGAGTGTTTCCCTTGGCTAGTCTAAGCATTGTCTGAACACTTTCTATAAGAGCATCTCCAGGAGATGCTCCAAGGAATATGTCCCTCACAAGTCTAGCCACGGAGACGGAGCCATAAAGGAAGTCTATTATTGTTTTGTTTTCAAAGTCATGATATCTATTTACATTTCCAGGTTTAGGTGCTAGAAGTTCAAGCATACAGGCTAAAAAAGCTTTTTCTGATATTACATGACTCCTATATTGGATGTTGATGATCTGTCACCCCCGGGCTTCTCAATAGAAACCCTGAGAGGCAATGGAGGGGGCAGGTTCATGACCTTTGAGATTATCATTAAGTCTATTACTGGAGCGGAATATATTGCACTCAGCGCAGTATTAACTAGTTTCTCTGGGATCTTCCCTGTGTTCTTCCACTCTGAGAAAGCACTTTCTCCCATGGACTTGTCAAAGTACACATCATACTCCGCAATTATGTAGCCTACACCAACGTACTCAATGTGAATTACAACAGTAAGGACGTAATCCTCACCATCTCTCGCAAAGGCTTTTACCTTGTTTGAGAGATGTACGTTAACTCTTACGTTTCTAGACCTTAATTCCTTAATGGACATTGTCCTTGAGCTTTCAACACGTTTTAACTCGATTAGTTTTATTCCGTTCATACTAATTCCTCCACAATCACATAATCCCTAGAAGCTTTAACGCCTCTATAAACCCTTTTCCATATGGAGTACTTGTTACATACTTTGCACGCTTCTTTACCCACTCAGGAGCATTTGTCAATGCCACTGAGTACTCTACAGCTTGAAATGCCTCCACATCGTTTTCAGAGTCGCCTATGTATGCGATTTCTGATGGGTTTATGCCAAGTCTTCTCATAATAATTTTAAGAGCTCTTCCCTTGTTAACGCAGCTTTCAGTTATATGTATTGCAAACTTCGTGTCGATAACGTTTAACCCTTCTATGCCATACTTTAGCATGACATCTTTTATTACTTCTACTGGAACCTCTCTGACCAGCGTTACCTCCGAGAGCCTGCACATGTCAGTAAGAGTCCTCTCAATAGTTATACCCTCTTTCTCTAAAATTTCAATCACTTTCAGGCATTTTTCTCGATTACCCAATATAACACGCTCAAATGTATCCTTAAATAGAATTACTCCACCATTTTCTGCAATAACAGGTCCAGACGACCCTATGAATTCAGATATTGTATATGCTACCGGAAGAACGTTACCAGTAGCAACAATAGTCATTATACCTCTCTTCTCAATTTCTCTTATTGCCTTTACTGCATCCAAGCACAGAAGCCTCTGGTCATCCGTGATAGTACCATCTATATCGAATGCTAAAGCTTTTAAATTTTTCATGGGACCCTCCCCCCATTATTTCCAGTGGAACTTGGAAGAAGGGTCATGATATTGTTGTAGGTCTTCTCGTGCATACCTGCCCTTATAAATATTGTCCTTTTATCCTCTCTGTACTCCATTATATACGCCTTATCAAGCAGTATCCTAAGAATCCTCTGAGTATTAGAGTTCTCTTTATCTAGACTTAATTCACATATCCTATCCGTCCTTGCAGTTTCATAAATCTTCATTATGAGTTTATTTATCCCGTAGCCATTGATTACTGATGTCAGGACGTAGTTGTCATCGTTTAGTATTCGTCTGGCTTTGAGGAAGGACACTTTTTCCTCTATCTCACCTTGGTCTTTTATGAGGTCTACTTTGTTTAACACATAGATCATTGGAGGCAGCTCCTCTCTGCCTAAGAGCTCTATTCCGGATGATATTTTTTCATATATCTCCCCAATTTCCTCACTGAAGTCTACAACAAATAGTAGTAAGTCAGAATCATAAACGCTCTTAAATGTAGTTCTAAATGACTCTATCATCCAAACAGGAAGGTTTCTTACAAATCCTACAGTATCAGTAACGAGTATAGGATGCTTTCCCTTCACCTTTTTTGTATAGGTTGCTATTGTGGAGAACATCATGCTATCTACTGGAAGCTCTCTACCAGAGAGTATCTTTGCAATACTGCTTTTACCGGCATTTGCATATCCCGCTATACTGACTATTATAAAGCCAAGGCTTTTTCTAAGTGAATTTCTACTTTCATTTCTTCTCTGTATTGTTTCTAGCTCAGATTTTATTCTCTTTATCCTCTTCTTAATCATTTCGAGATAATCTGCTGTAGCATACTCTCCTCCGCCCATAAACCCTGGATGCTCTCCTCTCTTAGTTAGGTTAACGTATTCCTTTATTATAGGA
>QMTU01000010.1 GCA_003663585.1 Thermoplasmata archaeon | reverse complement strand
GAACTCGGCGAGCAGGTCCTGGTCGACCATGTCGCCGATCTGGACATAGAAATCGTTCCGCTCGACCAACATCCTGGTCAGAGCGGGGAGATCGTCGATGGCGGAATAGTTGCCAAACAACTCCGGGCTCGCGTCGTCCCGGGCCCTATGGTCGAAGTCGTCACAAAACCATCTCATATCGTACCTCCTTTCAACTCTATTTTCGCTAGTGCTCGTCTATGGATAGTATTTGAATTCGTCGTTTTGCAGCGACGAGTCGTTGTCCTCACAGTTATTGAACTCGGGCGCGTCGTCGGCCTTATGCTGACAGGCTTGTTTGACGTGTATCTTCTTATATGCCACCAGGACTAATGTTCCATTGTCGCAGTGGGCACACGAGGTGCCCTCTAGGTCTTCGTCGGTGTAATAGGTCCAGTGGCAATTGTCGCACTCAAACAGTACTGTGATCATTTTGGCCTCCAAGGTTGGGGTTCGGATACGCTCGATTCTTCGCTATGGGTCCGCCGCCGTGCCTTTTTCGTGCCATAGTTCGGTTTTTGAGGTATCAGCGGGAGCTTCTTGAGCTCCTTACGGAGCTCATAGGAGAATGATTCTTCTATCTCCCACTGCTCCTGCGCCGACAATATTCGGAATAGCTTCCACGGAGTCCCATACTCCTCGTTTATGAGCTTCTCGAGGATACGGGACTTTTGGTAAGTATGGCAGCAGCGGCCGCTGCAGAGCATATGTCCATCTTCGCTCTGCAGCATGTACCCATGAGAGACAAGCCGGCCGCATTCTTGGCAATGCCTCTCTTTAACCTTAATCCACTTCATCTTATACCTCCTTTGGTACATTAAGGTTTATGAGTTTCTTCCATTGAGACCGAAATCTCAACGGGATCGGCCTGTTACCTATCACCAGGCCGCCGCAGATATATATCCTCTGCAAGAAACCCAATACAATACAACACACAATACACAATATATACAACACTACAAGGGCCTATCAAAGGCCCCATTATATATATACACTACGTATACACTGTGTACACTACGTATACACCATGTACACGCCATATACGCGTTACACTACGTATACACTGTACATACTATGTATACACTAGGTAGTGAAACACTTTTCACCTTCCATCTCAGTTACTTACGCCTCCAATCTCCGAGTATGTAGTTGAAGACGATTATAATAAAGAGTATAACTAGTGCCTGCATGGTGTCCTCCTTGTATGAGTTATACGATAGGTCAGGGTGGAGGGTGGGAAAAGATGGGAATAAATAGGCGCGGCGCGACCCTTGCACGAAGATGCAAGGGGCGTGACGCGACTCACCTTGCCTTTCTACGTGCGCTACGACAGGCCCCGGCGGCCTCTCTAAGCGCAGCCATCCGCCGGGCTCCCGTCTCACTCTCCAAGACCTCGACCAACCCCGGCGGTGGGCCTAAGCGTAGCAAGCTCAATGATATCAAATACTTAGTGGATATATAGGACATTTGTGTCACACCTCCATATCTACAGTGTCGCCCAAAGGTGACACTTCTATAAGTACTTAATATCTCTAATGTAATTATAGGTCACCTATAGGGGTAGAGTATACGCAAACAAGGGTAACAGTGTAGTCTCAAGACTACATTTCCCCTTCAGTGAAACATTTCGGTGACAGTAGGATATCTCTACACCTCTTCTCTCCTGAGCAAAAGTATGAGCTCCTCCTTGGGGCGGAGCCACACGAACGGACACAGCACGCTCCCGGGCAAGAGACTTGCCATACGGGGTGCGCCGACTATGTTCGTGCTATGGATGTATATGTATGTGGGCTTGCAGGATGGATTCTCATAGATGTGGTATGCGATGTCATAACCACTACGGCCGGGGCCGAGGTCGTGGTCCAGAAACACCACGTCCACATGCATGTTATCCAACACCATCACAGCCTCGTGATAGCACTCGGCCGTGATGAGCTGAATCCCATCCCCTGCCAGTTTCTCACGAAAGGCGTCAAGCCTTTCCTTGGAATCGTCCACAACCAACACCATCAGCTTGTCCATGTTGGCCTCCTTACGCAATAGGGTAATAGAAGGTTAACAACAGATTCGACGGCTCATGCATCCACGAGCCGTCATCCTCGTAGCTCATATCGAAGGCATCATGAGGACACCTCGACAAAGTCTCGAGAACATCCGCTTCGGCATTATTCAGTCGGAGCAGAATTCCTTCCTCAGAGAGAGAGGGAAACATCTCTCTGAGTTTCTTTTGGCATTCAGGGCACTGGTGAGAACCAGGCTTCACCAGAACCAAAACGTCGGCACCAACCTTGTTGACGCCACGCAGCTTGAGACCATATCGGCCCCCAAGCCGCTTGATTTTGCCAGAAGGCAGATACCTCCGGGTATAAATCGTTCCCTCATAGAACAAATGCTCCATGACTTCCTCCTTTCAGTGTCTCGTTTAGGCGAGACAGGTCTACTTCTCCCACGCCTCGTCAGGAACGTCGAAGACCTCGTCCTGGCACTTCTGGCACAGGCCGGAGATCTCGAACTCCTTCAGGGACAGGTCGTCCTTGAAGTCCTCGGCGAACACGGGCTTGCCGCAAAACGGGCACATGCCCAGTTCGATGAGGTTGGGATCCATGCCGCAGACGACAGCGGCGAACTTCTTCATCTCCTTGCTGGCCATAACACTCCTCCTTTCAGTTGTTACGCGACCGCTTACAGTCGCGGCAGTTGCAGTTCATGCCAAGCTCCTGGACAATGACTCGATGAGCCTTACGTCCGGAAGCGTTGGTGCGAATGGCGCCCCACTTGTGGGGCTCCTTGAAGCAGTCGTGCTGGGGACAGCAGTCGGAATCAGAGCAACCGCCCATCCATGAATGATGAGCGGTGCCAGGTCCCAGCCACTCGGCCTCAAACCCAGCCGCCTTCAGGGCGGCCACAATCCGAGGACCGTTCTCTACACGAACACGAACCAGGTTCTTCTTCTCCATAACTGCCTCCTTTCTTGCCGTTTACAGACCGGCAAGTTCCAGATACCGGGGTTCGAGCGTCACCTGGAGCACAGGCCACCGCTCGGCGGTGGCAATATACTCCACTACCCTGCCGTTTTCGTCCAGCTCTGCGAGATGGACGGATTCGTACTTATGGCAGATCTTCCCGTCCTCCACAAAGAAGGACAGGAGATCCGCCTGTGACGGCAGGCTTTCGACCTGCCGCTCCTCCGTGCGGCCATCGACAGCGATAAGATCGATTGCGAACATGGCTTCCTCCTTTCGTCCTGCCTACTAACAGGACAGTAGGGTTTCACATCTCTGAAGCATGCCACTGGCACGCTCCAGAAACTCTTCGGCGGCCATCTGGGCATAAGTCTTCTCGCCCATATCGAGCAGACCGCCAACAATCAAAGCGTACTCCCAGTTCAAGCAGTTGAGAGACGCAAGCCTACGCAAGCGCAGGCATTCCTCGTACGTCATCCCAAGCTGCTTGCCCAGGTCTTCCATACTGGTCATATCAACCTCCTTTCTTTCTCCTTGGCAGAGGATCACAGAGACGCCGCCCATGCACCAACTGCGTCGTCTCCTCAGAACGATTCGTGAGGAGCCTATTTACTGCCACAAGCTCCTCACGCGTCATGGCGAAGGACTTGCCACTCAGGCAAGCCCGCCACTTGCGTAACAACTTCATGACTGTATCCTCTTCTCGGCGAGCACAAAGCCGCCAGAGCGGAACCTCAAACACTGCGCACGGTGATATGGACTCCAGCGCACATACCGTGCCAGGTTAAAGAGCTCCAGAATCTGCTCCATGGTGGAGCGATCCAATAACCGCTCCACCCGGAACAGGAGCTCACCGTTCACTTCCAATGATGCCGTGCCACCGCCAGTGACACGGAACACAATGCTGTCAGCAAACATGATATCCATCACATGTAAGCTGACAACATCGGCAATCGCGGCCAGTGCTTCTTTCCTTTCAAACTCTGCCAGTCGCCTCTGCATAGTATGCAGAAGCTGCTGCAGTTTCAGATCCAACGGTACACTCATGACTTACCTCCTTTCCTTCAGTGATTGAGCACCCAGAGCTTCTCATAGCGCTCTGTGGTGTGGGCCTCCAGGTCGGGAGCCCGCCTGACATAGGCGATCTCCTGTTCGGCGCCGTCCTCGTCCAACTCGACGAGCTGGACAAGATCGACCAAACAGTCTTCCTCACCCTCTTCATTGAAGAAGAGGGCTACAAGTTCCATCATGCGGGGCAGCTTCTCAACAAGCTGTTCCTCATAACCGTCCGGTCCCCAAAGCACCACCTTGAAGCTCGACATGACTACTCTCCTTCCTGCCCGTCATTAGAGACGGGCAAAGAGGTTAGTTGCCCAACACTCCAAAAATTCCGGAGTGTCAAGCAAAACCAGCGACACACGGCACCATTGCCACGGCCGCTGACATACAACAAAAAGGAGACCATGGCAGCAACAACCGCCACCAAGGTCTCCAGTAATTCATAAACAGGGTCCATGGCCGCAAACAACACGACCATAGACCCAACCTTAAGAATAAAAAGGCCTATGGGGGTTCTAGTCCCCATAGACCACCAACGCCTGCCGGACACGACGGTCCAGCAGACGAGAAGCCCGGCCCGAGGCCGGGCGTCTCACGAGGCCACCGCCAGGGGTGACCTCAATCACATAGCACTGAGCCGGCGCAGGGGCCGGCTTCTTCTTCTTGGCAGTCTTCTTCTTGGCAGCCATAATCCTTCTCCTTTACTTCTTCTTGCGGGGCGCATACATACGCCCCTGGTTGGCTTCGGCCTCGACGAATGTCCAGGCCAGCATAGTTGGGCACTTCAGATCGCGAAGCGCCCGGACAGCAATCCACGACTGACGACCACGCCAGCCGGGACAAACGTTGTCCAATACACGCACCATGAACTGCGTACGGGCAGAGGTCAGTTCCTTGGCCCGCTTGCTACGGGCCCAATTCTGGAAAACGCTTCTGATCACGTGAGAGTCCATGACTCTCCCCTTTCTCCCCTTGACGGGGAATTAGAATAAAAAGGCGACGCCGACACCATGCCGACGCCGCCAAAATACTAGTACTTACCAGGCTTCAGTACCCCCATGTCAGCGCCTGGCCGACCAGACACGGGGATTGAGACGATTTTCTAGTCCCTCTCGAGAACCATGAGGGACTTCAAGTGCGGGAACGGTATCAACACCGCTCCCTTGGGAGGGTTGAAGAGCTCCATGGCGGTCTTGGCAACCGCCTTGGAATCCTTGGGCACCACGAACGACCCTATCAGCCGTCCGTGGTGGAAAATCTTCCACAGTTCAACGTTCCAGAGCTCCATAACGAGCTCCTTTCTGCCTAGGGCCTAATTTGCAGTACCCTTACTACACCCAGTGTACCTAGGCTTACACTGGATAGGGTAATGGCCGCATGGATACTCCCATAGTACCCACGCTATGTAAACACGCATAAGCACCATTACTTCGGTACTCACACGTGGAACAGGTGCAGAGACACCTGTCAGCACTCACAGCTACGCTAGCTATGAGCACTGACAGAGGCCTCTACATTAAGACCTCTGTCGATACTTACCAGGCTAGATGTTTTATGTCCCTACGCCAGCGCCTGGCTGACCAGACGCAGGGACATGTAGTCTAGGAGGTCTCCTTCTTGGCCTCCTTCTTCTTCTCGGCGAGCTTCTTCTTGGCGGCCTCCAAGGTGGAGGTCGCCAACTTTTTGGCCATCGGGGCCAGCAAGACCCCGATGATTACGATGGTTACCAGAATCACGAAAACAACCAAGTTTTTGAGAATAGTCAGCATGACTACTCCCTTTCTGCCTAGGACTAAAAGAGAAATAATCTCACCCTTAACTACCGTTAGCGTACCCAGGCTTACGCTAACATGGGTGAACAATTGGCACAGATGTCCCATCCCTACACCTGTGCTATATGAACAGGAACAGACATCTATACTTCATGTCTGAACCTGGAACTTTCCTACCCGGCTATAACTCACCGGGTGGGCTCGCAACGCTCCGATAGTGGAACGTCACGAACTATTTATCACCTGGATGCTAGATACTGGATTATGGTTTCTGAATGATATTAGATACTGTTTTTAGGTTTTCAGAGGACTCTAGATACATGATTTTTTTGGGATTTGGAAAAGAGGTTATATGAAAAATTTTTTAGATATGGAAATGGGTCTATTATGGGACATATGTCTCAGAGGGCGTAGGATTCGATCTGAGCGCATTCGTGTTGGAGAGGCTGTTGGATACCTGGAAGAGAAAGGAGGGGTGTTAGAGGCAAGGGATTTGACCGTGAGAGGGAAGTGAGGTCGTGCGGTTAAATAAAAGCATACTTGTCCCGCGCTTGTCTATATAGTAATATAGTAGAATAGACATGTGTAGAAATCCGCTATCTCTTCTTTGAAAGGAGGAATGCCTCCATTGCCAGCCATAATTCCACAGCTTAGAGTATGGTTAGTTAGAGGCACTATAGATGATTATCTTTCAGCAGTCGAAATTCTCTTCAAATCTCTTCCTCCAGAGGAAAACATTCTTTCCTCTGTCTTCCCTGAGTTATTGTCGTCTGTCACTACCCCGTCGGACGAAAATCATATAATTTGCCAGCTTCCTCATGTAAGCGCGATCAACCTTCACATACAGGGACGCGGCGGTGATGTTATGTCCAATAGCGGCAATGAACATAGCAATAGCATTGGATTTCGTCATCTTCTTACCCTTCGTAGGCCTCTCGGCAGCAGGCCCGCCCTACAGGTAAGTAACCATGGTCTGTTCTCTTCTGTAAAGCTCACCTCGGCGGCGCCTATCGTATCTATCCTGGCACTATTGAAGATTAATGAAGATGATGTTATGCTATGTTTTGCCAGCAGGTGTGATGTGGTGGCGGTAGATGTAGATGTAGATATGGATGTCAATATTGATCCGTCACAGGTTAAGGCATGGTCAGAGAAAATTCCCATACGGGCTCAGCATGTGTACCCGTGGATTCACGCAAAGGATATTATGACGTAAGGAATATTATGACGTAAGGAAAGACTGTTGCCTGCGAAGGGCTTGTTGTTCGTGTTGGGCAACACGTCCTATGTAGATTGATATATACCTCATGTTATAAATATGTAATAGCATTGATATAGGCGATAGTATTTTCACTTTATAGTTGTCAACAGGAGAATTTAATATGGGAGACTATCTTCAAGAGCTACAAGACTTAAGAGACTTGTTAAGATGGTTGTTGAGAAAGGAGTTTCTGCAGGAATTGGTTGCATTGGCCGAGCTAATAGATAGGAGTTATGTAGATAGTTATTGCCGTATCTCCTCTAATAGCTCCCACGGCACCAACTGTGGCTATGCAGTGAAAGCAAAAGAGCTTTTCCTAAAACTTCAGGAAAAGGACATTAGCAAGAAGATAGAAGACATTTATCACACGTTCATAGAGAAGAAGTAAGGGAGTGACAATATGCACGAATTAACTAACTATCTCCTGGATGGGAAAAATATGTTCAAGGTTAACGAGCGCTCCACAATGAAAATAAAACTGCTCATAGGTGGGGCGGCTCTGTTGACTACTGCAACTGCAGTAGCTTGTTGCTGTGGCTGGCTATAAGGGAGCTGATCTCATATGCAGGGAGTATTAGAAAATTATCTACTCGGCGCAACAGAACTCAATACGACCATAGGAGCAATGCCAAGGATTGAGAGAGCGGCCGGGGTTGCCTCTAAGTATTGGGGACGCGCAGCTCCATACCTTAGGCGTGCTGCTCCGTATCTTGGTCCATTTAAGGCACCTGGAATAATCGGTGGCGCGGCTGTCCTCGGGGCTGCCGCTCTTGCACCTGCCATGGGATTGTTTACTGGCAGAGGAAGTTTTGGCGGGGCGTTCGGTGGAGGAATTGGTGGAGGTTTGACTGGCGGGCTTGCCGGCGCTGCGGCAGGAAGTATAATTCCGTTTCTTAGAGGCACAAGAGGTGCTCAGCTTGGCATGCAGGCGGCCAAATGGGGCGCTAGGGGTATGATGGTTGGCATGATAAGCGGAGCTTTATTTGGCGGACTGCTTGCCTCTAACCGTGGGAACAGCTTTAGCGGGTAGCAAGACGACTCAAGCATGGATACCATTACGAACCAAGACGACGATCCTCTAAGTAAGACTTTATGGAGGGGTGGCCGAGCGGCTGAAGGCGCTGCCCTGCTAAGGCAGTATGCCCTCGTTGGCATCGGAGGTTCGAATCCTCCTCCCTCCGTTTTCATATCTTTTTCTCCCGGTAACTACAGGGAAGACCGCTAAGCCTTATAATGTCTTCCTTGTAAACGGGAAGACAAAGGAGGCTTAATGCAGATATGACGACAGTATGCGGTTGGATATGGAAATGGATTACGTTTTTTTGTATAAAGTTTATATATAAGCCTTTTTCCCTCCTGATAAGAAAGCTCTTTGAGAAATCCTACACCAGTCTTCCGGAAGACATCCCTTGGACAACCACCAAACTCCTCAAATTCTTCCAGACGTGTCGGTGGAAACAAGATCCGCTGGGCGGGGCTATTGACCATATTAGCAAGCCGGAGAAGTTTTACCAAACAAAAACAGGTGACTGCGATGAATTTGCGGCATTTGCCTGTAGGGTGTTGCCGTGGAAGAGTTTTATCTTATCTGTAACATGGTATGAAAAGAAGGGTAGTTTTTTAAGGCGATTTAAGGGACATAACGTTTGTCTTTATTTTTACAAGGGAAGATGGTGGCATATAGGGAACTGGGGAAAGCGCGGTCCGTTCAGTAGACTATTTGAGGCTGTTTATGATATTGTTCCTCAAGATGCAGCACCTGGCTCGTTTGGAACAAGAGACCCATCTACACTCACAGTCATAGCGGCGGGAAGATTGACAAAAAAGGGGCAAAGAAAATATGGAAGAAACAGAAGAGGTCATTAGCGAAAATAAGCAGGATGACACAAAAGACAAAAAAGGTATTTCAAAGTTTAAGATAAAAGGAATGCTTGTGGAGCGTCCGGATGGAACAATTGAACGCACCAAGATGTTTGACATACTAGAGGTTCCGTTAGACGACTACTCTGATTTAGAGTTCACTTTAGACGAAATAAGACGCCTCCGTATGCATATCATGAAGATGCGCACCGGTATTCAGGCCATGGCCCCCCTTATTTGTGCCGGTCCGGTCAAATGCGTATTCCGCCACAGGTGTCCACTCGTAGACAGATCTATTCGCACGGCAGACGGCAAGCATATAGACTTCCATAATCAAAATCTTAAGAAATTTCCTATACTTAGACAATGCCTCGTCGAGAGAGATTTCTTAGATTTTAAGAGGGCTCAGTATATTGAAGAATACGACGTGGACGTGAACTCTCCTACCGAAATGGGCATGGTAAACAAACTAGCAGAGCTCGATCTATATGAGTACAGGGCAACTCTGGTATTGGCGCATGGTGATGACGAAGGGGACGGAGTCGACCTGCTTAAAACACAAATCACATGGGGAAAAAATGGCCAAGAGACCAAAACCCTTCTTGTTCACCCTGCTTTTGAACTAAAAGAGAAAATTCATCGTATGAGAGAAGGAATTCTGCGTTCCATGGTCGGAACGCGACAGGAGCAATATAAGCGTGCGGCCGCACTAAAGGAAAAGCAAGCAGAAGATCCAAGCACTATGATTGCTGCCCTTAAACAAAAGATACTAGAGGCAAGACAAGATCAAGAAAACATAATTGATGCAGAGTTTACAGAGGAGAAAAAGGAAGAGTAGGAAATATGTTCTGGGCCGGACGTGGTGGTAAATACCTAAAGAAAGCTGCTGGCGCCTTTTTGGAAATGATTTCGCCGACGGTGGCGAAAGAACTTGCTGCTGTTGCCGGAAAGCCACAAACCATTAAGAGCGTTGAAGAGTTTCTTTCAGCTGGCAGAGAGGCCGCTAAAGGTATTTTAAGAGAAGGCGGAACGACTGGTTTCCTTAGGGCCACAGAGAGCTATTTGCGCAACATGGGGGTTTCTATACGGGAGGTTTCTACCCCCAAGACGCTAGCCGGCAAAATATCTACCAAGCTACGGTTTACAGAAGAAGGACTTCGGGCGACAATCGAAGCATCTCCAGAAAACGTGCAAATCTTCAAGAAAGCCCTAACCACCGGCCAAATAGCCCCTGAGCATTTTACTAAGGTTTCGGCTTTTGTCCACGAGGCAACAGAGGTTCATTCAGCTTTTAAGATGTTTTTTCGCACCGACGAAGCATTGCAGGCTTATTACATGGCCACGCCGGCACTGAGAAAGAGTATATTTAAG